>JASIEN010000722.1 GCA_030045935.1 Candidatus Sulfotelmatobacter sp. | reverse complement strand
GTGCCGCGGCTGAACTTTACAAAACGCCAACTGGGCAACGCCCGCAAGCAGAGCGCGGAGAAGCTCTTGGCGTTTGAATGTGCAGATGCAGACGGCTACTCGGATGTCAGCGTACCCGGTCATAGCAGATGGGATCTTGCGAATACCTAATTGCTTTGCGAGGTCTGTCCTTGGCGGTTGAGTTTTGCCCTGGCTATGTAATTGGAAACGCCCCGGAAATATTCGAGATCTTCGTAATACTGAGCGATGCGGAATGTGCCCCCGCCAGGCAGGACACGAAACATATCAAATCCGTAGCCGGTCAGAAAGTCCCAGAAATCCCTGAAGAAAGTTCGGCTATTGACGTTGCCGGAGCCAAATTCGAGGGAAAGAGCCCCAATGGCGCCACGAGAAAAGCTGCGCGCTGCTCCTTGAAAGGCGGCTAGCTCGCCGCCTTCAATGTCGAACTTTGCGAAGTCAACAAATTCGATGCCCTCGCTTTCGAGCACGGAATCCAGGGTGGTTACTGAAACGGTAACACAGTGTTTTGGTTGTCGCGCAAAAAAACTGTCGTTGCGCTCATAAAGTGAGGCGGCCATCCAGCCTGCTCTCCCGTTGAGATAAAACCGCTGTGCACCGGAATGGTCGCTCACTGCGCAAGGAATAACAATCTTGCGGGGAAACTCCAGCTGGTTCAGCCTCGTCACGCAATCTTGCTGTGGCTCGAACAGTACAATCTTTCGAGTGGCAGGAAAGGCACGCAGCATCCCCAATGCCCAATTACCGTAATTGGCGCCGACGTCGAGCAAGACCGGATCATTGCGCCGGATACAACTTGCGGCGGCGCGAAGTTCGCCTGACATATCCCAGCCGCTACCAGCGCCCTTTCCTTGCAGCAGGGACGTACCGATCTCAGCATAACGCACAAGCTTGTGCATATGGAGCTGACTGATGCAGGGGGAGAGTACGGGAAGCGCCAATTTAGCGAGTCCAGTGGCAAGTTTGAAATGTAGACGGGGCATAGTATCAACTAATGGATCAGCTCAAAAAAAGTGTTACAGCCCAAGGCTTTGACAGACTTATACCCAACTCCGGCGAGGAAGGCCTGAATTTTGTGCTCGGGGGGCTGCACGACACCGCCAGTTTCAACACATATGAGCGTCGGCTTCGTCGCGGCCCAATCAACCCCCTGCAGCACGCGGAGGTCGTACCCCTCGCAATCAACGTTCATAAAATCAACCGTACACGTAACGCCGGCTTCGCTGCAGAGCGAGGAAATGGTTTTAATCGGGGTCTCGATCAGCGATGACAAAACTGCGTGACCGTTATTGAGATGGGCGGTTGCCACGTCCTTGTCGAACGTGGTCAGGACGGCTGGAGTCAAATCGTAGAGCATCATCTTGCCGTCATGAGAACCGGCCCCAACGTTAAAATGCCGGTCGTCGGGACGATACTGTCGATGCTTTCGCGACAGGTGCGGCATGGGCTCAATTGTGATTCCGCGCCATCCATTCAGATAAAGCAGATAAGTGTTGCTGATCCGAACGGGATGACTCGCTCCGACGTCAATATAGAATCCTGAACGTCCCGCAAAGTAGTCGAGCACGAACTGGTCTTCTCCGTGCTGTGAATACGATCCCGCGCGCCTGCCCTTGCGAAGGGTGTACCAATCGCGGCAACGGTCGAAAAAACCGTAGGCGGGCAGGCTCTTAATGACGGACTGTGCGGCTGGGTTCAAACTGTGTGCACCGGCTCTCGAACACGAGGAGCGCGGCCCAAAGATAGTTGTTCAGCAATCACCTGATCGTAAGCCCGAACGAGTTTTCGAGCTGTACGCTCCCACGAGAAGTCGCTTAACACCCCTCGACGCGCGTTCGCGCCCATTGCCCGCAGATCGGCGCTGCTGGCCTCGGCCAAATACTGCAGGCCCTCGCCAACGCCCTCGGCAGTGAGCGCAACCTGCCTTCCGGCTGCATGCTGCCGGAAAAACTGACCGAAAAAGTTGCCATTGGAGACCAAGCAGGGCTTTGCTAGTTCGAGTGCATCCAAAACCGAAAAAGGAACACCAGCCTCCCACCTCGAGGGATGAAGAAACACATCGCATGATGCCAGGAAGTTGAGTTTCTCCTGGGTAGCAGCCGGTCCGGTCGCGATTGCGCCATGAAAGAGTACGATCTCCTCAAGGCCGAGTTCGTGAACTCTTTGTCGAAGCGACCCGCTCCGAATTCTCCAGTCGGGACCGGCCAGGACCACGACAGCGTTGCCAAGGCGAGAGCGAATCTGCGCACAAGCTTCCACAACAAGATCGAGTCCTTTATTGACGGGGTCAAGGCGCCCCAGGAAACCGAATATCCTTTTGCCCGCCAGGTTCGGATACCGCCTGCGCAGAACGCCACCGTCAAGTGAATCCAAATCTGTACCCTCAATCCCATGAGCGGCCACAATCGTTGGAACGTCTCCGCTGAACGAACGAACCGCCTCCGCCTCGGCCTCGCTTATACAGTGGGTTAGCGATGCACCACCACAATAGCCTCGTCCCAACAGCGCGAAATATGCGGACTTGGCAGCACGTTTTCTCGACCGAACGTTTTCCATTAATCCACCGTGCGGTGAGATCACATAGGGAATTCGGCGGCGACGGAGCCATCGCGCGAGAAATGCGTTCCTGGGAGTGTACACGCCATGAAAGTGAACAATATCCGGTTCGATCTCCGACAATACGTTGATCAGGACCGGCGGAAGTGAAAAGGGATCAACCGGCGGTAGAAAATTTCGAACCACGGAGCGCCCGATCGGAAACGGCGGCTTTTCCGATAGACCCAATACATAGACCTGTGGGCCCAGTTCGACGGTATGCTTGGCCAAATTGTAGATGACCCTGTCACCGCCGTTCGTGCCATTCGGGTTGGCCCGCCCGTGCAGGAAATGTACGATTCTCACAACGTGCCGCCCTTCATTCTTGAAGGCTGGTGTTGCGTCGAGTGCAGCAATCGGGTGAGACTGCAAGCGTCAACGAAGGTCATGAAACAACCTCCGCTCGCCCGGTGTACTTCCGCGGATAAATACGTGGTCGAATTTGGGAGCGCCACATCCGGGCCAAAGCAAGGGGTGTAAGCGCATAAATTACGATGACCACCTTGTCCCACAATTCTGCGCTCTTGTAGACAATCCAGTCCCGCCACAGTTCAGCGATGGCCGGCTCCTGGTTAGCCTCTGGGAGCCCGCGGGGATAATTCGGCCAATTACCGCCGTATCGTTTTTTCCAGCGGTAGATGTAGCGTTCAATCTTGGCTCGCAGGAGCGGTGAAAGTACTGGCGTCTGTCTTCTCTGCCCATGAATCCGGTCGCCCCGGATCATGGCATGATGCTCACGTTCAACTCCAGATATGGCTGATCGGTCCGCACCTTCCAGACACGTCATTCGAGGCTCGAAAGGTATTTCGAGAAATCGGCATATCTCCGTCATGCATTGCGACGTGTTCGATATGAGGTCTTCATAGTCAACTTCGTGGACCAGCCGATTCTTTACCCTCAGTTCATCGCATGCTTTCCTAAGTTTCTCGTTGCCCAGCAACACCTTCTCGGTAAAACCCGCTTTCCGGAAGAAGCGTTGGGTAACCGCGGCACGGTTCATGCTTCCGATCACGTCGTGCATGTCTCTCCACAAAAAGAGAAAACGAGC
Source organism: Candidatus Sulfotelmatobacter sp. (assembly GCA_030045935.1). GTDB lineage: Bacteria > Acidobacteriota > Terriglobia > Terriglobales > Acidobacteriaceae > Sulfotelmatobacter. Next base: position 43 of record JASIEN010000722.1, on the reverse strand, counting down.
ATCAGGAAATTTTTCGGCATAACGCAATGCGCAACTGAAGCCG
>JASIEN010000721.1 GCA_030045935.1 Candidatus Sulfotelmatobacter sp. | reverse complement strand
AGACGCTGCCAGACAACGTATTGAGGACGTAAAGGGTTGATCCGTTGGGAGTGATTGCCACGCCTGTGGGACCGTATCCCACCGGAATGGTGGCCATTACCGCATTCGTACCGGTGTTAATCACAGAAACGGAATTTGAGCCTACATTGGTGACGTAGGCTTCTGTGCCGTTAGGCGTGACGGCAACATAGGCGGGTGTACTCCCTACGGCAACTGTTGCCGCCACAGTCTGCGTCGCAGTGTTAATTACAGAGACGGAGCTCGAGCCGGCATTCACAACATAAGCTGTTGACCCGCTAGGCGAGATGGCTACGTCGACCGGAGTAGAGCCTACAGCGATCGTATCGGCTACTGCATTCGTCGAGGGGTTAATCACCGAGACTGAATTCGAACCGGCATTTGCAATATACACAGGAGCGCCGATATTGAAGCTGTACGCATAAATGGTTGTTCCGGGAACGCCGACTTGCCACACTGCAGTCAGCTGGCCGTTGGTCACGGAGATGTCAGGCAGATTAGCGTCTTGACCGGCAGCATATAGACCTGCAGCAACCAGATCGCTCGTCACGTCGTAAAGATCATTGTTCGATGCATTGTAGACAGCCAAATTTAAGTTAGAACCGCCTGCCAATAGCCAATCGAAAGCTATATAGCCGCTACTGGCGCTTGGGTTAAGTTCACTCCCTCCTGCATTCAGAATCTCCTCCGTTCCGCCGCCCACCGGTTGCCAATAGACCGATTGAACTCCCGAGCACAGACACGACCATGTGACGATGTTCCCATCCGTAGCGGGATGTGATGAGGTGCCGCTGCTCGTGAGCTGCTGCGCCGTCCATGACCCGTTCGCGAGCGTAGCTTCCCAAATGTTGCAATCGACTGAATCGCCGACTGGGCAGTTGACCCATACTGCAACAGTGCCGTTTGGGCTGATGTTAAGTTCTTGGTTCACCGTGCCTGTAATCGGCGATGGATCGAGCTGCTGCGAGGCGCCGGTGCTGCGATTGTACGCAATAATGTCATAAGCACCCACAACCGTGGAATTGTTTTGTTGCCAAATGATGGTCTGGTCTCCTATACGTGATTCCTGAGCATATATAGTGTCAGGCGTGAGTTGGACGGGCTGACCTCCGCTAACGGAGGTATCGAATGTCCAAATTTCGGTACAAATAGCAGCACACGCCTGTGTGGCGTCAGTTACCCGTGTGAACGTTATCACCGAGCCACGGACGTCGCACAAGAAGTCCATATTCTGCGCAGTATTAGGGTTTGGAACTTGGGTACCGGCGCCGGTGGCCAAATTAAAATACTGCACCGTGAACGCGTCATTGTTTATTTGGGTATAACATGCTAGGTTGCCGCTGATATGCGGGTCATTCATGTTAACTCCCGCTGTGGGCGCAGCAACGGTCGTCAGTGTCCCGGTAGGCGTCGTTTGCACAATTGGTGTGACATCGTTCTGTGCCAGTAATGCGAAGCCCTGGAGTAAGCATGCCAGTACAAAGAGAAAGTTTCTGCTCGAACTCCGTCTGACAAACATAAGCACCTCCCTGCGCGATTTTGGCCTCTGCCTTAATACTGCGAAAAAGAGCACGTCAATTGGCTCACACATATGGAAAATATTTTTGATCGGTACCGGTTGAGGGAACCGGAGTGCACGAGCAAGGTCTACGACCCATAGTTTTTCGTCGGATCAGCAGTATTGGTGGAGGAGTCGGCACTGGGCGTGATCTGGGCGCGCGTGAGTGGTGGCGCCAGCACGAGCAAGGTGAGACCAGCGAGAACGACTGGCAGGGAGCGAGTGAAGTTTGATACGATGCGGCGCGGCACAACGAATCCTCCTTCAGTGAATCTGGTTTTCCCCTAAAGTCTGCGCTCTCACACTGTCGCGAATACAGGAGATGGCAACTGCTGAGATGGAGTGCAGTCCGGCGTCAACCCCTAAAACCCCTCATGGCCCGATAAGATCTTGTACAGCAGCTTCTTTGCGCGTTGCCTTAAAGTAGTGATTTCCACTTTTGGCTCAGGTACGCTCACGAGCTGCGCCTCTTGAATTCTTGGTTTGTGAATTCTCACGTTCGTGACAACTGGATTCGTGGCCATAAGAACTCCTTTCCAGACAGATTCCAAGACAGTGTCGGGAATTTACAGTACTTTAGTGCGGAAGAAATTTGGGATGTCACACAAGTCACGGTGTCACTTCGAAGACCGTACCATTATCATTGGCTCCGCCTAAATTAGCTGTTCCGTAGAGGTTACCCGAGCTGTCCAGAATCGGGTTGGCAAAGGGCGTATTGCCATCCGTGTTGTTGAAGCTCCACAGAAGCTTGTATTTGTAGGTAGTTCCGCTTACCACAAGTTCAAATACTGTCCCATCACCGTATTTCCCGCCCTGGGGTGTCGTGTCATAGATGTTCCCAGAAGAGTCAAGTGTCACGCCCATCGCGGGGTATTCGCCGGTTTTTTCGGAGGTAAAGGAGTGAAGAATCTTCTCCTTGTAGGTTCCGGCTTTTTTTCCGCTGGTCACCGGGGTCAGCTTCCAAACCGTTCCATAGCCTTTGCTGCCGCCGTACTGGGTTGTTCCATAAACATTGCCGGCGCTATCTAGGGCTGGTGTACTGGCAAAGGGATCGGAGCCGTCCTTAGGCCCCCCTGTGAACGTGTGAATATTAGTCGGGATCCAGACACCGTTGGCGAACGACAGCTTGAAAACATCCTCGTTCCCGTCCACCCCATAAAGGTTTCCGGAGGCATCGATTGCCAACCCCGCGTAAGTAAAGCCCATGTAAACCGGGTAAATCACCTGTTCGGTCCAGCTACTCATCCCGTTGGGAGACAGCTCAAACACCGACCCTCCTTGTTGCTCGCCGTTCCCATTGGTCGTACCGTAAAGATTCCCCGAGGAATCCCATACGAGGCCGTTGGCAGGAAAGGAGCCATCGGTGCAGCTCGGTAAGGAACAGAAGCTATAGAGTACGATCTCGCACCAGCCATTGCCCGGGTTACTCACCCCTGAACAGCCACCTAGCGGTTCGGGGCTAAGTTCAAAGACTGTACCGTC
>JASIEN010000720.1 GCA_030045935.1 Candidatus Sulfotelmatobacter sp. | reverse complement strand
AGGTTGCCCGGCCAGGAATAGCGCTGGCAGGCCTCGAGCACCGCAGGTGAGATTTCCCGCGGCGGAAGACCGTAGTGCTTGGCCTGCCGGTGCATCAAGTGTTGCAGGAGAATCGCCAGTTCACTCCGGCGTTGGCGCAAAGGCGGGACCTGAACGGTGAATGCGCTCAAGCGATAATACAAATCTTCCCGCAGCTTTCTTTCGGCAAGCACACGTTCGACGCTGGCACTGGTTGCCGCGAGCACGCGGACATCGAGAGGAACTACTTTCTTGCTGCCGGGCCGCACAAAAGCCTTGTCTTGCAGAATTTCCATCAGGCCTGCCTGAAGGCTGAGGGGCATTTCCGCAATTTCATCGAGAAAGATTGTACCTTTCTCCGCAAACTCGAACTTGCCCGGCCCCGGGCGGCCTGTGCCGTTAGAAGAAACTCGATCAGTACCGAACAGTTCGGCCTCCAAGAGTTCACTCGGCATGTCCGCGCAGTTCACTTTCAGAAACTTGAAGCCAGACCGTACGGAAAGTTTGTGGATGAGGCGGGCAAGCGTGTCCTTGCCGCTGCCTCCTTCTCCCAGAATCAGAACCGGAACACCTGCCTCGGCCAACAATTCAGCTTGCGCCCTGAGCTTGTGAGTAATAGGGCTGGCACTGATAAAAAAGGACTCCGGGCCGACCTGTTCGAAGTCCTCGCTGGCAATTTCTCCTTCTCCATCGTCCGGCGGCACCAGTTGGCGCCGAATCGCCAATTCGAGCCGGGCCTCGTTGAACGGCCTGATTAAGACTTCCTGCGCTCCCAGCCGGATCGCCTCTTTTTCCCGCCCCGCATCTTCCGGAAAACACACCACAATCACGGGGATCTCCGGGCGAAGCCGACGCAGCCAGCGCAAGATGTGCAGGCCATCGCCATCTCCGCGGGGCAAATCGAGCACGAGCAAGTGCGGAGCTACTCCGGACTGCACGCGCTCCATGGCATCCCACGCGCTCAGCGCGCTCTCCAGGTGCCACGCGTTCGATTCGGCCACCGAGCAGAGCGGACGAAGCAGAGCGGACTCTCTGCTTACGACCAGAAGTCGTGCGGTTTCAGTTAGTAATGTTTTTTCCACTGGGGCTCTTCACAAAGGAGGGGAACTAAGATCTTCAGGCGGCTTCGACTTGGTATCCTTCCACCTGAACCGAGAGCGATCGTTGAATTGCATCCACGGAAATGACGAGCCTGCTGCTTCCATTGCGCGAAACCAGGATTCCTTCCACGCCGTCCAGTGCGCCGCTGCGTATGCGCACGCGCTGCCCGATTTTAAGGAAAGGGTGAGTAGACCAGGGCAATGCGCTTTCGAGCACACTCCGAACTGCATCGATTTGTTCATCCGGAATGGGAGTACCTTCACCCTGACTACCAACCAGAGCGAGCACACCGCTCACCCGCAGCACGTTCAAACGCTGCGTTCGATTCGACAGGAATTTGGCGAACACGTAGCAACTAAACAGCGGCAGTTGCACCGATTTCTTGCGGTCGCTCCATCTGTGCACTTCAGTGACGATTGGAAGAAAGGTTTCTACGCCCCGCTCATGAAGTCGCGTCACAACCAGTTTTTCATGACGAGGGCGAGTGTGAAGTGCATACCAGTTTTCGGGTTCGCTTTGGATTCCAGGAACGGGAACGATTTCCTGCCAGCTTTGAATATTAGTGGACATAGCTTCGCCCTCTGGGTCACACCCTCTAAGGTTGACCTAAATTACTTCACTTCTCATCTGTGAGCGGCATCAGAGCGGAACATCGACGGGGAAGGGTCAGACACTTGTGTTAACCGGGAGAGGAACCAAACCGCACTTGTTTCTGGACGACAAACTGGAACTGTCGGTGACAGTGACTACACATTGCCGCTAGCGCCGCCGCCATCTATGCAAGAATCGCACTGCTGGCGCGGTACTCCCTGGAATTAGCTGCCTGGTTATCTCCTCTTGTAGGTTAAGACTGTGTCCCCTCAAATCGACTTCGCTCACTAGGTCACGTTTCCGTGATCCCAGTTCTTACGCTCTGTTCGCTACGGTTCGGACCGCGGAGGAGTGGACAGTTGGCAACTTAACCTGGGGGTAACGGCCCGATGTAGGATAGAAATTACAGCTCATTGCAGATCGCTGCAAGAGGTAGCTTCTCTCAGCGAAACTGTTCTTCCCTCGAATGGAAAGAATTCCGTGCAAGGAGTGGAGCTGTTTCCTAGAGACAGATTTCTCTGCCGGTAATCGCCCCAATCGGCCATTGTCGGGCGTTAGGCCACACCTTGTCACTGGGGTTAGCAACTATTGGTAGACGTAATTCGTTGATTCCATTAGCGGTAGTGTGGCTGCAAGAAACTTTAACCGGGAACGACCCCCAATGTGACCTTCGGTTACCCCCGGAATTCGATAATCGTCCAGGACTGCAAAACTCCCATTACACTACCTTGCATCTCTGTGCAGTGGGTTGCAGCTTTGTCACCGAAGGTGCTTGCACATGAGGCCTTCGATTCGCTATTATAAAATCCTCTGAAGCCTTCCCTCCTCGCCTTCCCCAGGGCCGAGGTCCAAATTCGTTCTGCTCCCAGTGCGAGGGTGACAATGAATCATGATGGGCGACCCCCGGGGGAAAGTACTATCCGAGTCTTGGTCGCGGCCAATTCACGCATCCACACGAGTTTGCTGGCGGACGCGTTGCGGCGTGATGTGCTTCTGGAGGTGATCCCCTGCGAATGCGATTCGACGGGAATCGTTCATGCAGCGATAACCGATAACGTTGACGTCTTGCTCATCAGCTCGAACCTAGACGAACAGCCATGTCGTGGAATCGAAGTCTTACGCGAACTGCGGCGATTTCATGCAGTGACTCGCCCGGTATTGTTACTGGATTCCTCCAAGGACGACGCGGTCGTGCATGCTTTTCGAGCCGGGGCATGGGGAGTATTTGGCAGGAACGATCCGATGGAGCTGCTGAGTAAATGCGTGCGATGCGTCTACCAGGGCCAGATCTGGGTGAACACCCAACATTTGCATGTTATCGTTGACGCCTTAGCAAATTCTCCAACAGTCAAGGCAGTTAATTCTGGTGGGATGAGCTTGCTCTCAGAGCGTGAATTGCAAGTGGTTCAGTGTCTGGCCGAAGGTTTAACCAACCGGGAAATTGCCGAGCGCTTGCACCTGAGCAAGCACACGGTCAAGAACTACTTCTTCAAGATTTTTGACAAACTGGGCGTTTCCAGCCGGGTTGAACTTCTGTTTATGAGTCTGAGCCACGCCTCTGCGGAGCAAGCATTGCGGGAGGAACACCATCAGAACGGGAACGGCAAATACTCTCCCTACGAATCTGAGATGCTCCAGAAGTCGGCCGAAGCCGGGGTGCCGGCGGCGCAGCTGGCGCTGGCACAGATGTACTTGGAGCGGCGCAGCAATCCTCAGGATCTGATCGATGCGTATATGTGGTATCTCGTGGCTACGGAACGGGCGTTGCAGGCTCGAGCGTTCTTCACAAAAATGTTGGACCCGCAGCAGATCGAAGAAGCGCAGCAAAGAGCAGCGGCATGGCTCTCCAAACGGAAACGATCGCGCTCATCCGCAGCAAGCTCTTCGCAGGAATCTAGACGCATCGCCGCAGGCAGCGAATAGAGCTGAACCGAGCACGGCAACGGATTCGGCGACGTAGCTGGCTCGCAATGGCAGCCCAATCTCTGCGCCCCAGGAGATTGGCAGTCGCAGGGCTGACTAAGCATTGCTCGTCCAAACAGAACGGCGTGCCTTAGGTTCGGCACGCCGGTTTAGGTTAGTTGGTCTGACCGCACTACTAGTTTAAGCGAGAACCCCACCAGACGCTTGCTGCCGCGAGCGAAAGAGCATCGCTCCGAGGCAAGCGAACCCGGCCAATAGAAGATAGCCGGCCGTAGCGCCTCCCTCAGCAGCCACTACTTCGAAAAATTCTTGCTCAGGACAACTACTGCCGCTACACCCCTGCGGTGTGAGTATAAGAACATTGGAGAATTCGCCCGCATAAAAGGATTGTCCTGCTGCCATAGACAGAAGTCCGGTACCCGCCTTACCCTTGCTGGGATTGCAGCCACTCCCCGCCACCCACGCGTTATTCCCAAAAACCGCGTTGCATGTTGTCGAGTCGTTCGCGCTGGTCAACCACGTCGCAACTTGGTTCGGTTGAAAGACCGCCCAGATTGCATAGGAGTATTCGGCCTGGGTGGTCCCTGTCAGAGGGAGCATCTGCAACGTGAGCCAAGCTGCCTCTTCATAGAGTGGGGTTGCTGCTGCCGTACCGAGCGTCTGCCCCCACAAGGTGCTACCGAGGCTGCTGAACGTGTTCACGTTATAAGTCCAAACATTGTAGTTGGATTCATCCCGAA
>JASIEN010000719.1 GCA_030045935.1 Candidatus Sulfotelmatobacter sp. | reverse complement strand
GGACGCAGCGCTTTCGATAGCGCAATCCGTCTGGTTGGGGGAAAACTCGTTCTGGTCTATTCGCCGGAGGAACTCTCCAACGCGATCAACGAAAACACCGCCATGGTCTACACCACCGACCTGGGTGACACACTGCAACAAGAATTGGCGATTGCCAAGGAGCGCAAGGTTCCAATGTTGCTGGATGACGCGGCCGGTATTCCGCCGGCCAGCAATGCGCGACTCTACGCAAAGATGGGCATCGATCTCTACTGCTTCTCAGGCGGCAAAGGACTGTGCGGGCCGCAGTGCAGCGGCTTACTGTTGGGACGCAAAGATCTGATCGAAGCGGCCCTTATGAATTGCAATCCGCGCGAAGGCGCGGTGTGCCGGCCCATGAAAGTCGGCAAGGAAGAGATTATGGGTTGCCTGGCGGCGCTCGAGAAATGGCTGAACCTCGATGAGAAAAAACTCTACGCCGAATGGAATGGCCGCGTCGATCGCATTCGGAAACTGGTGGATACCGTGCCGGGCGTAAAGACGGACATTTACATCCCCGACGATGGAAACCGCTATCCCACACTTCGGGTGTCGTGGGATCCGCAGGCGTGGAAATTCAGCGTTAGCGATTGTGTCGGCGAGTTGCGTGCGGGCAATCCCGTGATCGAGGTGCTCGGTAACGATAATCCCAGTCTGGTCACGGCGGTTCGCGAGGGCAATCCCAATCACAAAGAACGCAAGGAACCCGATCGCATCGAACTGGTTTCAATGACCATCAAGCCCGGCGAGGAAATCATTGTCGGACAGAGACTGCGTGCCGTTCTCAACGCCGCCAGGAAAAAGTATGCCGCATAAGAGTCAGGAAGAGGCAAAAGCATTGGCGAGACACTGGCGCAACCTCCGAATGCAGGCGTTATTTGCCCCGATTCTGTTTTCGTTACTCGCGGCGACGAGTCGGGCACATCTGCGTGCGGTGGCGCCCGCGTCTTCTTCAATTCGCGCGAATGCCCTCTACTCGCAATCAGTCGATGCGGGAGATTACGTCTACATCTCCGGGCAGGGACCTCGTGCCGCAGACGGCACTTTGCCCCCAACTTTTGCGGCACAAGTCCATCAATCGCTCGACAACATCAAGGCCATCGTTGAATCCTCCGGCCTGACCATGAATCACGTCGTCTACACGCAGGTGTATCTGGAAGATGTGACCAAATATGCCGAAATGAACAAAGTTTTTGCCGAATATTTTCCCGGCACTCCGCCGGCACGCGCCGTGCTGTGCGTTGCTCGCGTTCCCGATTCACCGCTCGAGATCAACGCGGTTGCTGTGCGCGATCTGACCGGCCTGCGGGCCATTGATCCGCGAGACTCTGATCACAGCGAGTCGGCTTCGCCCGGAATCCTCACCCACGACCGGCTGTTCATCTCGGGCATGAGCGGCCGCGATCCGCTAAGCGGCAAAGTTCCAGACGATCCCGGCGCTCAAGTTGATCTGGCACTCGATCGTATGCAGGCGGTTCTGAAGGCTGCTGGCCTGGAACTCGCCAACATGGTTTTCGTCAATCCTTATTTGACTTCGGTCATTCCGGCGCACGTCATGAACCAACGTTACGCGCGGCGCTTTGAATTCGGCAATACGCCGGCGCGCGCCACCATCGATGTTACAAGTTTGCCCGGCGGCGCCCAGATCGAATACACGGGCGTGGCGGTGCGTGATCTCAACCAGCGAAAAGCGGTGCGCCCTAAGAACATGCCTCCCAGCCCAACCGCAAGCCCATGTGTTTTCGCGCGTAACACGTTGTATTGCTCCGCCAAAGACGGTTTCATTCCCGGCCCGCACGGCGGTATCTATGCCACAACCACGCAGCATCAACTGCGGCAGACCATGCGCAATCTCCTCGATGACCTGGAAGAAGCGGACATGAATTTCGACCAGGTGGTTTCGACAACGGTCTACCTGGACGATCTGTCGGATCTCCATTTGTTTGACGAGGTCTATGGACAATATTTTGGTTCATTGCTGCCAGCGCGATCGACAATCCAGCAGATCGCACCCACTGAACGCAAGGCGGATAAAGACGATCAGTTTCCTGGGCTGGAGCAGGTTTCGCTGATCGCTGTGCGAAACCAGAGGGGTCGTTGAGCCAAGCGCTGTTTCTTGTGGCTCACCCTGCACCCAGCGCCCTTAATGAACTATCGGCAACACTAGCGCTGAAGGATGCTGCTCATCATGAAAAATCGTGTTCGTAGCGGAAACGAACCGGTGCCCGAATTTCATTTCCTCACCCGTATTCAGATTGCGATCGAATCGGGGGAAATTGCTGCTGGAAATCTCCAGGCGAAGCCTGTGCCCGCGTAGGAACACATTGCTGGTAGCCCAGAGGTCGAGTGTGACTTGGTACGTCTCACCGGGATTCATAAGAGATGCGTGTTCCCGGGAATCCCGGTACCGCATGCGAAGGATGCCTTCCGCGACATTCATCGCGAAGCCATCCGGTGCAACGTCGACGAGTTTGCCGGTGAAATCCGTATCCACCGCGGTCGACTTCACAAACAGAGTAGCCTTCACTGGACCGGTTACATTCAGATCTTGCGGCAATGGCCCCATGGAATAAACCAGCACATCGTCTCGGTTTTCTGCTGAGCGTTGATCGCGAGGGCCAGGCTCCATGAGTTCCTGAGCGCAGCAGAGAGGGCCGCCAATAGTAGGAACAGGATCTCCTGGATCGTAGACGTAAGAGTCCGAGGTTTCCGACTTAGGTGCGGAAGTTGAAAGCGAACCATTGCCGCGGAGCGAATTGGCCTTGCCTCCCGAATGAAGGAAGTATTTGACGTACTGAGCTTCGGGTGGTGGCCAATCGTCCTCCTGACGATATTCGTTGGCGCCCATGACGAAAAGCTTCACGGGTTTGTCAGTGGCAAACTGATTGTGAATACCTTTGAACAGGTAGTCGTACCAATCCAGAATCACATCGATATACGAATTCTCCAGCGCGTGCGGACCGAAATCCGCGTCGCCAATCCGCCGGCCGAAACCTGCATGGCCGCCAATCTGCATCAGCAGACGCTGCTGGGTGCGGGCAGCCTCGGTCGCTCCACGGGCTTTTACTCCCATGTAGTCGTGCAACGTGCCGTCGCTAAAGATGTCATACCAGGCGCCGACGTTAAGCATCGGCACGGTTATGTTGGAAAAATGTTCTTCAATGGACCACTGCTTCCAGTAATCGTCATAGTCTGGATGCGCAAGCCAATCGAGATAATACGGAGCAATGGATGCGGTGAGCTGGGCGTCGGCTGGCAATTGGCCGAAATTGAACACCGGATATTTGGTGAGAGGAAGCGTGGGTGCGCCCACGCGCGCATCCGTATTCTTATCAATCAGCCGGTCCAGTGTGTTGCGCGCTAGCTGCGTGGTCCAGTTCTGATCGAACCATTGCTCAAGGGCGCCGCCCTGGTACGTCCAGTTATCGTGATAGTTACTTCCCGTGATCTCGGGCGCGATTCCCGCAAGATGCGGAGGAGCGCCTGTTGCGGCGAGCATCTGCGTCGCTCCCACATACGACCCTCCCATCATGCCCACCTGACCGTTCGAGTAAGGCAGCAACGCGGCCCATTCCACAGCGTCGTAGCCATCGGCCTGCTCATGTTTGAACGGATACCATTCGCCCTCCGAGGTGTAGCGGCCTCGAACATCCTGGATAATGAAGACGTAACCGCGCGCTACGATCTTGAAAGCTGGCGAGACCGCCCAGCTTACGCTTTTGTCGTACGGGTGCGCATCAGAATAACCGGCAATCTGTCCGACGACTTGGGGCGATAGATATCGGCATAAAGGGTGACTCCATCGCGTGTCTTCATGGCTACACCATGCTGAATGATGATGTCGGCCGAGGCGATAACCGGAGCAGCTTGTGACCGAACCGATGGTACGGAAAGCGCGAAAGACGCGAAAACACCGAGGAACAACATCAGGCGCAATGCGCCACTGCGCAATCTCATCCTCGTAACCTCCTGGTAGGATGTTCGATTTCTGCAAGACGCGGGTTACGCGCGGAAAGCTCAACTTTGAATCGGACAAACCAGCACCGATAGTTGGCCACCATCATAGCGCACCGTCGTCCTCACCAGCACAAGAGCGAACACTCCTGAAACAATGTTCCTGATCCCCGAACAATATGCCTCACGGCGGAAAATTCTGGGAATCCCTTGACACTGGACCGCATCAGAGTAAACTGAAAAACGTTGATATCGGTGAAGGAGTACCACCGCTAACCGCTATCCGTCGCTTTAGACCGGAATGGCTGATGACTCCTGACAAGGATGCTTGTCTCGGGAGTTGTTACGTGAGGTCGTTTCCATTATCTCTCCTGACAGGTTTCCGCACATTCAACCATGGATTCGTAGCTCACGCGGCCAATCGCCGCGTGGCTTAGGAGGAGTGATGACTGGAAACAAAACCAGCAGGAGATTTGGAAAAATCCTCGTGGCCTATGACGGATCGCAAGAATCAGAAAAAGCATTTCAAGTAGGCCTTAGCATTGCGAACACACTCGATTCACGTTTGGAAATATTGGCGGTAATTCAGCCGGGAGAACCTGTAACGAACCCAGGCGTACCTGCTGATTTTGAACATGCGCAGAAATATTACGCATCGTCGCTGCGCAAACTAGTAGACGACGTGAACGATCATGGTGGCAATGTAGAAACGAGCATCGTAGTCGGCCATCCTGCAAACGAAATCGTCAAACGGGCCGCGCAGAGTCATTCAGATCTGGTTGTGGTCGGCGTCCGTGGCACTTCAAAATTCAAGGATCTGGAAGTGGGCTCGGTATCGGAGCATGTTCTGGCTCATGCGCCCTGCCCAGTGCTCGTGACGAGATAATGAAGCCGAAGGTACTGTTGACTTCGGCCAGTGTCTTTGCTGTACTAAGGACGAATTTCACGGTGAAGGAGTTCACCGAAACCGCTGTTCCCACCATTTAGCCGGGTACAGCTGATGACTCCTGACAAGCGGAGACTTGTCG
>JASIEN010000718.1 GCA_030045935.1 Candidatus Sulfotelmatobacter sp. | reverse complement strand
GATCGCCACCGAAGTCGAAGCGCCGGGCGAAGCGCCCAGCATGGCAACAATCGAACGGTCGGATGCGACGACAAGCTCTGTGCCAAACTCCAGAACCCCGCCATGCACCGGGTCCTTCTTGATGATCTGCACGCGCTGTCCGGCTACTTCGACTCTCCAATCTTCTTTCTTGGCGTTTGGGAAGAACTCGCGGAGCGCAGCGAACCGTCCATCCTCCGACTCAATAACCTGGCCCACTAGGTATTTTTCGAGAGCCAGATTGTCCAGGCCAACGGCCATCAACGGCAATAAATTCTCAGGATCAATGGAACCAAAGAGATCGAGATATGATCCATGCTTGAGAAACTTCGAGGAAAATCCCGCATACGGCCCGAAAAGCAAGGAAACCTTCCCTTCGACGTGCCGAGTGTCGAGATGGGGAACCGACATGGGAGGCGACCCGCTGTCGGCTTTGCCGTATACCTTGGCATGGTGTCGGGAAGCAATCTCTGGCGTGTCGCAACGGAGCCAAATTCCGCTCACCGGAAACCCGGCGTAGCCGTGTCCCTCCGGAATCTTCGACTTTTCGAGAAGTGGCAACGCTCCACCACCAGCCCCGATAAAAACGAATTTGGATTGGATTTCCCGGTTCTGTCCAGTTTTTTCATTCCGAAGTTGCACACTCCACAGGACTCCATCGCGGCGCAAGTCTTGCACGCGACTGTAGAAGTGAACTGAAAATCCTTCCTTGCCGCTGAGAGAAGCCAGCAACTCATCAGTGAGCTCACCATAGTCGACATCCGTGCCGGTTATCATTCGAGTTGCGGTGACAATGTCGTTGGCATCGCGCCCCTCCATGACCAGTGGAATCCACTTGCCAATCTGTTTCTTGTCCTCGGAATATTCCATGCCGTAATAAAGAGGATGGGCAGTGAGTGCCTGGAAGCGTTTCTTAAGGAACGCGCGATTCTCCGCTCCGCGCACGAAGCTCATGTGGGGCACCGAATGAATAAAGGACTGAGGGTCTTTGATGGCTCCCTTTTTCGTCAGATAGGCCCAGAACTGACGTGAGAGATCAAATTCGGTATTCACCTGCAGAGCCTTGGAAATGTCGATGCTGCCGTCCGGTAGCTGGGGGGTGTAGTTCAACTCGCAAAGTGCGGCGTGGCCGGTTCCAGCATTGTTCCACGCATTCGAGCTTTCCTGGGCGGCGCTGCCCAGGACTTCGTGGAGCTCTATTTTCAGGCTCGGATCAAGTTCCTTTAGCAGTACTGCCAGGGTCACGCTCATGATGCCGGCGCCGACCAGGACGACGTCAGGTTGGTTTGTGGAGGTCACGGTTGCCATACTTGTTCTCCTTTTGTCGGCCACCGAAAGTTGCTGTTTGGACCAGCCAATGATGCGTAAGCCAGAGAATAATTGGGACCGCAATCGCTAAAGACACTGTCGAGAACAAAAGCATAGATGCCGCTCCGCGTCCGGAGGACGCATATTCCGCGGCGAAATGCATATTGAAACGAATGCCTTAGATGCAGTCCTCCGATGCCCGAGACGAATCGGTTAACCCTTGATTATTAGCTTCCGGGTAATATGTACAGTTTTTCCTGTGGCGCTTTGCGGATCGTCGCGAGCGGCAGCTTGAGATGGGCCTCAGCAAGCTTATTTGGAATTCGTGCGATCCATTCATTCATCGATACGTCTATGAAGTGAGGCGCCTTCAACATTTCTAGAAAGATCAGATCCTCAGTCCCGGTATTTTCGATGTAGTGGACGGCCTGGATGGGTACGAAGCCCACGTCGTTGGGGTTGAAGTCAAAGGTTCGTGCATTGGCTCCTGTTGAGGCGACTGTCATGCGCCCCTTACCGTGCATGTAGTATTGCCATTCACTGGAGTGTGGGTGCCAATGAAGCTCGCGCAACGCGCCAGGTTTCAAAGTAACCTGAGCTGCGCACAGCCCCTGGGCCACCGGGAACTTATCTACGTCCACAATTCTCACATTTCCGGCATTGGTAGAGCGGTCAGGAGGCTGCGCGCTCAATTTATACGTGTACTTGGTCATTGTTTCCAAGTTATCGCCCAAACGGCGCTTCTCCTCCTCGAGCGGTCCGGGGACTTCGCCAGGAAAAATATAAAGCTGTGTCCTGGGGAGCTTATTGAAGTCATCCCGGGACCATCCCATGTTCTTCTGAATCACTTCCGGCGGAGTGTGTACCAGACTTTCAGAGATAAGGAACGTATCCGACTCAGAGAAGTGGCCGTCGTCGAAGACCAATAGAAACTCTGTCCCTCCGTTTCCCAACCCTTGAATCGAATGCGGAAAACCTTTAGGAAAATACCAGAGGTCGCCGGGGGCCACATCGTCAATGTAGATCTTTCCGTCAGGCTGCATCACGGTCACGCGCGACGTTCCAGTAAGGACGATCGCCCATTCATCTGAGGTATGCCAGTGTAGTTCGCGCATCGACCCCTGAGTGAGTCGCATGTTGACGCCGGCGATGTCCTTGCTGGTAGGAAACTCTCTGTCCGTGACTTGATGAGTCCAGCCGCCACTCTGCACCCGCCGGTTGGTGATATCGAAGGAAAACCAGATCGCGCCCGGGTCGCCTCTATCCGTAAAAGGAGGCAGGTTGGGGTCAGGCTCCTCTTCGACAAGAGGTTCGTTCTTCGGGCCGGGGTTGCTGGAGTAGTCACCCTGGCGCCCGGCAATCAATTCCTGCTGTGTTTGCGCTGCAGCGAGGGCGGCTAATCCGGCGCTTGCCAGTGCAGCGGTTCCCACAAATGCCCGACGCGACAAGACTCCAGAGGACTGAGAGGGAGGGTTTTGAAACTCGCTCGAATCAGGCCGGTTGGCGATATCTTCATTTCGACCGTTATTGTTTGCGTTTTCATTTGCGTTCGGATTATGGTCAGCGGCCAAAACTTTACTATTCATAGCTTCCTCCGTTTCGCTGGGACGAGCTCTAGATGCTCCGGCCCATTTTGGGTTGCATCGAGCGCATCTTGATTCTTCTTCGGACGAGCAGTCATCCCGGGCCTCAGGTTTGAGCCCCTGCTTTTTGCGTTGATTGTTTTGGCAGATCGATTTCTCTATCTGATAACTGGCTTCTTTCGTGGTTCAGGCAGAGTATTGGACTCGAGGGCGGAGATTAGACAGATTGAATCACCCACAAAATAACGGAGTCTATCTCCTAGGGAACATTTTGGGTGAGCCTGCAGCCTCTGCAGTGATAGGCCGTGATCATTTCCCGGGGCATCAAATCCTGCCCGATGCTGAAGTATTCAAGCGAGCGTTGGGTTTCTGTGCCCAGAGCTTATCGGCGGGAACGTCTACTTCGCCGAGACTGTCGGTTTCCTTGCCAAATCCCGGCATGTCATTTCTCCATGCACTCTCCTTACGTAGTTGATTCAGAGACCGCGTTTTCGATCGCATTCGACAGCGCGAACCGATGCACTCGCAAACCTAATCTGATCACTAAGCCGCCTTCCCCATAGCCATGAGCTCCAGCAGAGCCAGTGCCGCCGAGGTCGAGGATGCGGGATTCTGTCCGGTGATGAGGCGACCGTCCGTGATGGAGAAAGGCTGCCAGTTCGCCTTCTTTTCAAAGATGGCGCCGAGCCGCAGCAGTTCATCTTCCACCAGGAATGGCACAACCTTCGTGAGCTTCACCTCTTCTTCCTCACCGTTAGTAAAGCCGGTTACGTGCTTTCCTTTCACCAGCGGAGCACCCCTGTGTCTGACATGGCGAAGCACACCGGGTGAATGGCAGACCAAAGCGATCGGCTTGCCGGAGTCGTAGAACGACTCGAGAAGAGCGATGGATACAGGGCTCTCGGCGAGGTCCCACAAGGGGCCGTGCCCGCCTGAATAGAACACAGTGTCGAAGTCTTCTACCTTTACGTCTGCAAGCTTGACTGTGTTGGCGAAGGCTTGCAGCGCCGTCTCATCTTTCTTGAACCGCGCCATCGCGGGGGTCTGATTTTCTGGCAGATCACTCTTTGGATCGATCGGAGGCTGCCCGCCTTTCGGGGAGGCAAGCGTGAGATCGACACCAGCATCTCTGAAAACGAAGTACGGGGCCGCACCTTCTTCAAGCCAAAAACCGGTTTTGCGGCCGGTATTGCCGAGTTGATCGTGCGAGGTGAGCACCTGCAGTATTTTCATGTTTGTCTCCTTGGTCTTTTGCAGAGATATTTCCGATGGAGTCGGTTGAGCCTATGACAGCAGAGGAATTGGAGCAAGGCAATTGGACGATAGTATGAATTTCGCTGGGACAGTGCGCGTGTCGGCCGAAACGCCTATTCCACTTGCTTCCAGGTATTGTCAGCGGCAGAGGAGGAAATCTGGTTGGCTAATGCAGCCGTCTGCTCTCCAAGGTCTTTTTCGTAGGCCTTGCCGTCCTGGCTGACGAGAAACGTCATGACACCCGACGAGCGGTACTCCGCGGGAAACGCAAGAATTGCAAAACCATCCGACCCCTGCAGCACGATTCGATAGTAATAACCGTGAAATGGATGGGAGTTGGGAGTAGCCGGTCCACTGACGCCCGCATGAGCCAAATACGGGCCGATTGGGCTTTTTGCTGAATCGTCTGAGGTCTTCCAAAAGAGACCGTCGTGGGAGTCGCCGCTGCTGATAAATTTCGCCGTGTACCGGTGCGCAGTTGCCTGGTATTCCTTTTCCGCTTCTACCAGAGTCAGGCAAACTTGCTGTGCTTCTGTTTCGTTCCTGCCAATACGCCGATAGCGAATCTCCTGCCGGCCCAGATCCGTGTCGAAGTACCAGCCTCCGTGGTATTCGACCAGCGGAATCGGCAACGGCCAGTTCTCCGATCCCACGTATAGCGCAACCGTGTTATCGGGTTCTTTCACCAGGCGGTGCATCTGTTCATATTTCTGTGCAAACTCTGCCCTACGCTCCTTGCGCTCGGCGGGGTCGTCACTCCAGTGAACGATATCCTTGCAATCCGGCCCGAGAATGACCATCAACTCGGCCTCGTCGTCTCGCCTTGCCGCAGCGTACAACGCCGCAGCTGCGGCCTCTGGTTTCAAGAACGCCTTTCCTTTCGGTTCCACTGTGGGAGTGTACTTCGCATTTGACTCCGCCTGCTGTGCCGTAGCACGCGGACAAACCAGCGCAAGCGCGATCACGGCAACGGCTGAGAGAGCGGCAGCCCACTTCAATTCCTGCGCGATGAGTTGTATTGCACTACGTAACATTCCCGTCATACCTTTTCGCCTTTTGCATTTTGTCGCTTGAACCGGTCAACGTCGTCCACCGCCGCCACCACCGTGGAATCCGCCTCCGCCGAACCCGCCGCCATGGAATCCGCCCCCGAAACTGCTCTGTCCGCGCGCGGAGAACCCTCGCGACATGCCGCCGTGGTCGATGCCGCTGAACGCTCCAGACCGCACTCCCGAGTCGCCACGCGGGGCCGAAAATCCACGATACGCGTCCCGATCACCCGGCCCACCGCGAAATCCGCCAGGACGGCCAAAATCTCGCCCCCCGCCATAGTATCCGCGGCGATCGAAAAATGCCGGCCCACGCGCGAAGTAGGGAGCGTGATTGTAATAGACGCCCCAATGATGCCAGTCGAGTCCCCATCCTCCCCATCCCCAGCCGAACCCGATAAACGGGGCAATCGGAAATCCGATTCCGAAATAGATTCCCGGTCCACCCCACCAGATCCCCGGCACATCGACCCAGTACGGCCAAGGCGCGATGGGATATCCGTAAACATCCCACGGATCATAAGCTGGAACGTAAACAACTTCCGGGTCGGCCGGCGTGATGTCGATTCGATCATCCTCGTCCTGCACATTGAGTTGCTGCGTCGACTTCAAGTTGCCGGCTTTCTTGGCCTTCTTCCGCATTTCCTGCACGGCCTTCATCACATCTTCCGGCTGGTTGTAATACGCGTCGCCCAGTTCCGAAGTCCACCCGAGATTCTTGCTGAGATTGGCGAGAACAGAGGGATATTCCGTCAGCGCCTTCACGCTCGGGTCCCATTCCTGCTGATCCACCTGCTTGGCCAGATCGGCGGCACTCACCCCAGGATGCGTTTGCAGCCAGGTCTCGGCGTCAGTGATCTGGGTGGGAAAAGTAGAAGCAGACAAAACCTGCGCCACCAGCGCGTCAGGATATAGCGCAATCGGCGCCACCAGGCGTTCTAGCTGGTCTTTTGAGAGCTTGGCGTACGGCGCTTCATCCGACGCACCCTGGTCTGGTTCCGATTGATCCGTCGGGGGGGCCTGATTTTGATCCGGTGGCGGTGGGGCCTGACTTTGATCCTGCGGCGCTTGTGACCCGGTGTCCTGAGCCAGCGAGTCCCCAGTTCCCACTGCTGTCACGAGTCCAATCACTACCGCCAGAAGGAACGCGACTCGTTTCGAAAACAAACGAGCTCCAGGTAAAA
>JASIEN010000717.1 GCA_030045935.1 Candidatus Sulfotelmatobacter sp. | reverse complement strand
CTGCTACGCAACATCTGGCGAAATCGCAGTCAGCTCTTTCGATCTGGAGCGCATGATCGGGACGGTTCCGGTTAAGATGGCCACAGCTCTGCGGCGAAAGGCATACTACTTCGTGCCGCTGACCGTGGGCCAGGGCGAGGACACGCTTATCGCCGACCGCTATGACGTTGCCCTAAGCGACAATGCCGTGTGCCATCGCAACCTGAATCTGGGCGATTCACAGTGCGTGTTTATCTCCACGCGCTTGATGGACGACAAATTTTCCGTCGCCTTCGAGTTCTATATCAACGTCGGTCATGCGCTGGTGGAAATCGCGGGAGTTTCGCGAGAGTTCACCGAGCTGGCCTGGAAACAGGTGGAGGCGGGCGTGCGCGGCGAGACTTCGCTGGACGCCTGGGAATCCCGCAAGTTGGCCACCGCCAATGGACCCGACGCCGAGCGTTACAAGAACGAATATTTCGAGGCGACGTTCGCCGACACCATTTCTATCTACCTGCTGTCGATGTACCTGGACGTCGATTACCGCGATTTGCGCGAGCGGGATTATCCTCTGCTGGCGCCTTCAGCATTGGCCGAGCGTCTCCGGAAAGTGGCGGAGTTGTTTCCCGCGAATGCAGGCTATGAGTTTGCGGTGCTGTACAGACGGCGGGGATAAGCTCAGAGACAGACCGACGGTTTGGCGGACAGGAGTGTCCACCCCATACAAGTTTACTTGTTTCCGATAAGAAAATTCACCGTGCTGCCCGAATTTGCGTTAACCGTGACCGACTTTTCCCAGGTCTTCGGCTCGCTGAACACTGGGCGCTGTACGGCGCGCTCGGTGAGCACGTCGTATGCCTGTTCCTTACCGATCAGGTTCCAGCCCTCATGCCATGCCACGATTTGATACGTCCCGGCAGGGACGTCGGTGAACTCGAAGCGTCCGCTTTCATCCGTGACGGCGTAGTACGGGTGACTGACGACCATCATTTCGGCATTCATCCAGACGTGGCCGCCATTGCAGCGTAAGTTGACCAGTCCGGGAGTTGACATGCTGCGCTGGCTCATCTGGTTGGGGAAAGGGAAAGGCAGGTTGTAGCTGGCTGCGCCATCCATGTGGATGGTGTGTAGCGTGGCATCGGAACTTTGCATCGACAACACTGCATTCTGTGGCACCAGAAGAATATGCGGAATGTAGCGGCAGTGCCTCTGGTCAAGGTGACGGCGCTGCTCGGGAAGCTCCAATGCTTTTCCAGCGTGAATGTTCTTCAGGTAGACAATGGCGTTGGCGACTCCGTTTTCCGGCCCGATAATCAGGCGCTCCAGGGAAGCCGTCTTCTTGCCATCAACTTCACAGATGGATGGATCTTTGGTGATGGGAAACTCGAGCTCCCGAGGAACCGGCCCAGTCCATTTGACGGTTCCCGAAATGGTGCCACCATCGGTAACCGAGATGACCTGATAGTCAGATTGTCCGACGGCGAGAGTTGCGGCCGAGACCGAAAGAATCAGAAGGGAAACGACGATAATAATGTTCCGCATACAGAAAAAGCCCCGATAGCCCACCGCCCGTTGCCAACGCTGCGATCGCGGTACAACGCGGGCTGAGATTTTGGTTCGTTTTGCTCCACAAGCAACGTCACCAACTTGCGGGACGGCGCTGCACAGGGGCCGACCAGGGGCGGGCAGCGCAATTGATTGCGGCCGTGCTGATTCCAAGCAGGGAGGACCGTTACCGGCTCATGTGGTCGGAATCACTGACATTAGATTGCGCTTATTGTCCCCAATGGTCGAGATTACCGAAGTGATATATCCGCTGGGGGAAATTAACGAGATGTAACAACGCCGCTTCCCCCATAAGGGCCAACTATTTACAATCGTCCTCCATGTCTGTAACCGTCCGATCCTTTGCGAAGATCAACCTCGGGCTGCGAATTGGTACCCGACGGCTGGACGGGTTTCACGATCTGCTGACGGTTTATCAAACGATTGGGCTGCATGATCTCATCCGGCTGAGGTTAGAGCGTGGCAGTGGGATTGAAATTCACTGCACTGATGCCAGAGTTCCCCGGGACGAGTCGAACACCTGTTATCGCATCGTTGAGAAGGCATTGTCCGCTCTGGGTGTGAGCAGCCGCGTTGTAATCGAAATTGAGAAACGGCTGCCGGTACAGGGCGGCCTGGGAGCGGCCTCGTCGAACGCCGTAACCGCGCTGCTGGCGCTGGAAAGAGTCTTGAAGAAAAATCTGTCCGCGGCAGAGCAGTTGCGCATCGCGGCGGAAGTGGGTTCAGATTTGCCATTGTTTCTGGTTGGAGGAACGGTCTTGGGTGTGGGGCGCGGGGAGCAGGTGTATCCGCTGCATGATTTGCCGGAGATGGGATGCGTGGTAGTTACGCCGGAGGTCGGAGTATCTACCCCCAAGGCTTTTGTGGAGTGGGACCGAAGATGTGTCGCGGGCATTCCTGCCCGCGAAGAGGCGGCAGTGAGCTCGCCGGGTAGTAGCGCCCGTCTCCGCTCGGAGTCTGCGAAATTGACCGTCTCCGATGCATCCGATAGAATGAATCAGCTTGGCCGTGAGCTTTCGGCGTGGCTGAGCGAGAGCTTTTCCGGTGCTCCTCTTTCTTATAGCAGTCGACGGTTCAGGAGGGGCCGGGCCGAGAATCCGCTTCTCGCGCTTGTCCGGACCGGGATTCAGAACGACTTCGAGCAGGTCGTCTTTCCTGATTATCCCGAGTTGAGTGAGGCGAAGCGTGCGCTGGAGCACGTGGGCGCGAAATATGCGTCGCTGTCAGGCTCCGGTTCGGCGCTGTACGGATTGTTCGCCACGCGAGCGCAAGCGCGTCGCGCGGTCAAGAAATTGCGGGATCAGGGTTGGGCGGCCCAAGAGACGGTTACGCTGACGCGGCGGGAGTATTGGAAAAGAATCATCGCATAGCAGTGCGCCGCGAAGATTTTGATTGTTGATTGCTGATTTTTGATTGAAAATTGAGGCGATCAGAAGGCGTGAGCGCACGTAGTTTGCGCGCCGGAGCCTTCTGCCGAAATCCTGAGGCGGCGGTTTGTGCAGCCGAAGGATCTCGCATCAGCAATCGACAACTGGGCCGTCGACTAATGGTAGGTTGAGGCGTTTTAGAAGGCGTGAGCGCGCGTAGTTTGCGCGCGGGAGCCTTCTGCCGAAATCCTGAGCGTTCTTTGCGAAGGATCCCTCAAGTATCATTAGGCGGGCCCAATGACAAGCAAACTGGGCCGTCGACTAATGGTAGGTCAAGTGCCTTTGGAGCACTTTGTCTAGGTTCGAATCCTAGCGGCCCAGCCAGAAAAACCAGTTCTCAGTTGCCAGTTCTCGGTTCTCAGTTGAACTGGCCGAGCCCCAAAGACTGAGAACTGTTAAGAGAGAACTGAGAACTGCTATGGCTACGCTGGTCACAGAAAAGGTCGCGCCGGAAAAGACGGAGAAGGTCGAGAAGAAGGCGGAGCAAATGCCGGACGAAAAGCCTGAGCGCCGGCCGCGCCCGCGCGTGGATGACAAGTTCAAAATCTTCAGCGGCACAGCGAACGAGCCGCTGGCGGATGAAGTGTGCAACTTTCTCGGCATGCCCAGGGGGCAGGCGCAAGTGATTCGGTTCGCCGATGGCGAAGCCTATGTGCAGATTCAAGAGAACGTGCGCGGGGCTGACGTGTTCGTGATGCAGCCGACTTGCCGCACCGTGCACGCGAGTGGCAAGACTTCGAGCGTCGATGAGCACCTGATGGAGTTGTTACTGATGATCGACGCGCTCAAGCGCGCCTCCGCCCGGCGCATCACCGCCGTGATGCCATATTTCGGATACGCGCGTCAGGACCGCAAGGACAAGCCGCGCAGCCCGATTTCATCGAAGCTGGTCGCAGATTTATTGACGACTGCCGGCGCGCAGCGGGCCTTGATTGTCGATTTGCACACGCCGCAGTTGCAGGGATTTTTCAATATACCTGTGGATCATTTGTTCGCTTCTCCGGTGCTGGTGGATCATTTTAAGAAGCTGAATCTGCCGAACCTGACGGTGGTTTCTCCCGATGCAGGCGGCGTGGAGCGGGCGAGATTCTTTGCAAAGAAAGTAGATGCCGCGCTGGCCATTGTCGATAAGCGTCGTACTGACGTGAACGTGGCGGAAGTGATGCATGTGATCGGCGATGTGAATGGGCGAACGTGTTTGATCATCGATGATCTGATCGATACGGCGGGTACACTGGTGAAAACCGCGAACGCCTTGATCGAAAACGGCGCAACGGGAGTTTATGCCTGTGCTTCGCATGCCGTGCTGTCGGGCCCGGCGGTCGAAAACATCGGCAAGTCGACAATTCGCGAGGTCGTGGTGACAAATACGATTCCGCTGAGCGACGAGGCCAAGCGCGAGCCGAAAATTCGCGTGCTTTCCATCGCCGGTTTGATTGGCCGGGCCATTCAGGCCAATCACGAAGAGACTTCGGT
>JASIEN010000716.1 GCA_030045935.1 Candidatus Sulfotelmatobacter sp. | reverse complement strand
GCTTGCAGAGAAATGCCAGTCCCGCTAATAGACCCGCGAGAAAATAGTGCACAGGCCGCCGGTTTTCTTTCGCTTTCGGGGCGAAGATGAGGGCAGCAACCGCCGCAAGGACGACAAAATGCGTCGCGTGGGCGGCAAAGCCGAGCACGGAACTGCTGGTTGAGAGCGCGGCATAGCTCGCTGCCGCAACAAATCCGGCGAGCGGTCCGAACAGTCGCTTCCCCAGAACGAAGATTAGAAATGTCGTGGCCGCATTGACCAACAGAAGGCCGATGTGAATTCCCGACGGCGTTTGCCCGAATGCCGCCATCAGCAGGGCGTAAGCTGCGTGCGTCCCTGGCAGCTTCATGCTGTAGGCCAGGCGATATGGCGGCATGCCCTCCAGAATGAGCTGGCCGGCGTAGGCATATTCGCCCTCATCGCGCTCCAGCGGCATTTCGCGGAGACGAAAACGGATGGCGGCAAAGAATACGATCACCAGCCCCACCATAGCCAGATAAACCCATGGCGAAATGGCCGGACTGGCGGGCGGTTTGCGGGCTAAGCGTCGATTGCGGCGGGACGACATCAGACTCGAATTGCTAAGTATAAAGGGAGAAGCGCCTGGGCAAGGAGAATGGAAGGTGTTTTTACCCGTCGCCTGCTGTGAATTCCAAGTATCTAGACGCGAAGTACGCGATGGCTATGTAATGCTGGTTTCGGTGTAGCTGCCATATACTTCGCGCAGCGCGTCACAGACTTCGCCCACGGTTGCGTAGGCGCGCACGGCATCGATGATATAGGGCATGGTATTGGCCGGGGAGATTTTTCCATTTGTGCCGGCCTGGGGCTGTTCTGCGGCGGCTTTTTTCAGAGCGTCGAGCGTGCTTTGCACCGCTTCATTCGACCTTCGGGCACGCAAGGCTTTCAGCTTTCCCGATTGCTGCCGCGCGACCGTTTCGTCAATGTAAAGAATCTGCGGAGGCTCTTCTTCAATCGTGAAGTCATTGACGCCGACGATGATCTTTTCTTTCGCTTCCACGGCTCGCTGATATTGATAAGCCGATTCGGCGATTTCCTTCTGCGGATAGCCGCGCTCGATCGCCTTTACCATGCCGCCCATCGCGTCCAGCTTGCCGAAATAGTCGAAGGTTCCGTTTTCCATCTGCAGAGTCAGATTTTCCAGGAAATAAGAACCGCCCAACGGGTCAACCGTTTGGGTTACGCCAGACTCATAAGCGACGATTTGTTGTGTTCGCAGCGCGATGCGTGCGGCTTCTTCTGTAGGCAAAGCCAGTGCTTCGTCGTAGGAATCACAATGCAAAGACTGCGTGCCGCCCAACACTGCTGCCAGCGCCTGCAAAGCTACGCGCGCAATATTGTTCATCGGTTGTTGTGCGGGCAACGAAACTCCCGCCGTCTGGGTGTGGAAGCGCATCAGCCAAGTTCGCTGATTTTTTGCACCAAAGCGATCGCGCATCACGCGCGCCCAGATCTTGCGGGCGGCGCGGTATTTGGCGATCTCTTCGAAAAAGTCGTTATGTGCGTTGAAGAAGAAACTGAGCCTCGGCCCAAACTCGTCGACATCTAGGCCGCGTTTGCGCGCCCATTCCACGTATTCGACACCGTCGTAAAGCGTGAACGCCAATTCCTGGAGAGCGGTCGAACCGGCCTCACGAATGTGATATCCGCTGATGGAAATCGTGTTGAAGCGCGGAGTGAATTTTGACCCGAACTCAAATGTGTCAATGACAAGCCGCATCGATGGAGCGGGTGGATAGATATATTCCTTTTGCGCGATGTATTCCTTGAGAATGTCGTTCTGAATCGTGCCGGAAATTTTCTTCCAGTCGGCACCCTGTTTTTCCGCAACCACCAGATACATTGCCCAGAGCACAGAGGCAGGCGAATTGATCGTCATCGAAACCGTGGTTTTTTCCAAATCAATGCCGCTGAAAAGAATTTCCATATCTTCCAGCGAATCGATCGCTACTCCACACTTGCCGACCTCGCCCTCGCTGGCCGCGTGATCTGAGTCATAGCCCATCAGCGTGGGCAAATCGAATGCCACAGAAAGCCCTCCGCCGCCGTGCTCGAGCAAGTATTTATAGCGCTGGTTGGTTTCCTCGGGCGAAGCGAAGCCGGAGAATTGCCGCATCGTGTAGAGCTTGCCGCGATAGCCGGTGGCGTGAATGCCGCGCGTGTACGGGGGTTGGCCGGGATAGCCGAGATATTTTTCTTCGCTCCAGTCCTCAGGAAGGTCGGCTTGGGTATAGAGGCGGCGAATCGGAAGCCCGGAAATTGTCGTAAAGCGAGCGTGACCCAGCTTGTCTATGTTGGTGCCGGTGGGCGCACCGATTGGGCGCTCAGGGTTTTTTTCCAGCGTGGGCGCGAGCGTCTTTTCGGCCCAATTCTTTTCAGCCTGCGAAGGATGGCGGTTCTCAAAAACGTCGGCGATCGGACTTTCAATGACCTGCGGCTTGGCGGGTTTCTCCGGCATGTGCTCCTCGTATTTGATGATAGGGAAGCATGCCGCGGTCGGCAAGGTACTCACGTTATTGTGCTAACGACCAGTCGGTCGGATAGATCTTGCCTGCGCATTGTTACGGCTTCACGTCTGCTGAACTCTCACCAATCTTTTGCAGCAACTCATCAGGCCAGAGCGCCAATTTGTCTTGTTCGCGTCCATTGATTTCTTTGGCGACCTGATTGTAATGAACCAACAGTTGCCGAGGGTCGAGCATGCACTCGATGAGTGTCTTCCTTCCGAACCGCTTTTCCACGATAACTGCCATTTTGTAGCCGACTGTATACCATGGGCCCTGTACGCCAAAGAACGTGTACGCCTTCTGGTCAATCTTGTCCTTGCCGACAAGCTTCTGGTCAATAACGTCCAGAAAAAACTGCTGCAAAGAAACCAGGTCGCTGTTGAAATTGGCCATGTCGTGGTTCCACCGGGCTTGATCCTTCGGTGAACTGGTCGCCTGTGGATCGACTTCTGGCCCACCTGCAGCGGCGAGCATGGCGAATCCTTCGCCGAATGCGCCCATCCAGTCCACGGCGGGCTTTGCGTTGGCAGGTACGTCTTTCTGCCTCGCTTCCGCGAGGGACTGGACGCTGGAGTAGCCGATGTGGTGCAACTCGTGCGCCACCGTGTTCTCGAAACTCGCTGCCGATTCCTCCGGATCGAGATACAGGAAAATCGTCGGGTCAGTCGCCGTATCGAATACGAAACTGTTGGTCTTGGGCTTGATGACGGGAAAAACCTTGGCTTTGATGACGGCTTGCTCCGGGAGATAAGTCAAATCGCGGCGTGCTGAGGCAGCGAGATCAGTTTGCTTCCAGGCATCGAGCGTTCTGCGCAGCTGAGAACGTTTCGTTATTAACTCGGGAGAAAGCACAAACTTCTTAAAATCGTCGTCGGTAAAATCGCGATGAAAACTGGCTTCACGCTTCTTCAGGCGCACATAGGGCTCGGTATCAAAGAGATGCTGCCAATCCGAGCCGGTGACTGCGGTTCCGGCAATCTGTTTATCGAGAATCGCGAGCACCGCATCACACTCTTCGGTGTCGAATCTAAGTTGGATCCGGTTACTGGTTTCTGAACTTTGCCCCTGGAGTGCAGGAAAGACGGCTGCCAGGAACAGAAGAACAGCAGTGATATCTCTTGCTTTAGACATGACGCTCCCAAGAATTGGACGCGGCTCAGCCTGGAACGTCAGCGGCATGACTTCAGTGCGGCCATGCCGGCCTGGATTCGGCTTGTAACCATCAGGGTTTCCGCGAGAGCTCCCATGCCTTGGCGTATTTCCACGAGACATAGCCTGCGTGATACATGTGCAACAGCAAGCCTTCGCGGCCATCGAGAAATCCGAGACGGAAGAAATAGTTGTACATGAACGTTAAGAAGGGGCGCGCCACGACATTTGTCAGACTGAAGCCGCGATGCCCTTCGGCCATCGCCAATTGTGCCCCGAGCGATGAATAGCGGTTCATGTGGGCCAAATAAAGGGTGAGGTTCGGATAAGTGTAATGAACGAGGGCATTCTTGAACTGCTTTACCTGCCCAGAAGCCTCGGGTTTCAATTCACAGCGATCATGGGGATCGTGACCGGTCACGAACCCTTGCCCGCGACGAAACAGGCGCAACTTCGGATCGGGATAGAACCCGCCGTGTCGCATCCAGCGGCCTAAAAACAGATTCTTCCGCGGAAGCTTATAGCCGCTCGCTGCTTGAGGATCGGCGATGGCACAGCGGATTTCCTCTGCCAATCCGGGACTTACTTCCTCATCAGCGTCGAGCAGCAACACCCACTCCATGGTGCACAAATCGATCGCGTATTGCTTCTGCGCCACATAACCGCGCCAGGGCTCGATGATCACCCGAGCGCCATATTCGCGTGCGATCTCGCAAGTACGGTCTTTCGAACCCGAGTCTATCAGCACGATCTCATCGGCCCAGCGCACGCTCGCCAGCGTGCGGCCAATGTTGGCCTCTTCATCCATCGCTACGATGGCGACCGAGAGGGTCATGAAGATTGAGCGTGGTTAACTGCCGATTGACAACTGCGGTTTCTGTTTCCGCTCAAGCACTTTTCAATCATCCATCAACACTCACAAATCAACAATGCCTTGCCTGATACGCGCGGTCGGCCTACATCTGACCTCCTGCCTGGTGCGCAGTCGAGCCTTCTGGCGTTTGATTCGGCTGGCCCTGCGGCATCACATCGTTGCGCGGCGCGACATACGGCACCTGTGGCAGATGCGTAACCTGGCCACGCGTGGCTTCGGCAACATCGATGCCGGAATGATCCAAGAGCAATCCCGTGGCGCGATCGAGTTCAATGCACGATTTTTCGTACGCCGCTTTGGCCGACACCAGATTGGATTCAGATGTGGTCAGAGTGGCGGCATCCTGCAAGACCACGCTGATTATGGTGAGGCCCACCTTTAATTTCTGCTGATCGGCATCAAACGTCTGGCGGGCGAAGTCAACGGCCGATTGCGCCGCCTCTACTGCAACGCGATTTTGCTTCACGTCGAACTGGGCGTTGCGCACCTCGATGCGAACCTGATTTTCAAGCTGGTGCAAGCGAACCTGCGCCTGACGAAGTTCGAGCTCGGCCCGAACCTGGTTGGCCTGGGCCTGCCGGTTGCGCAAGGGAATGCTCAAACTCAAACCCACCCCTTTGTCCGGTGCACTCGAGTTGACAAGCTGGTTCAGGGTAGAGCCGTAGCCAACGGTGTTCGACGTCTGGAACGGTGGCGGATTAGTGCCGGGCGAATAGCAATACTTCGCAGTGGATGCAGGGGTGCATAGCGGCAGGCTTGAGTTGATGTTTCCTCCCACACCCGAGCCTCCGTAGTAAGCGAAGGCGTCCAGCGTAGGCAACATAGCATTATGAACGGCTTTGGCGCTAAGGTCGCGGGAATTTAGGTCGATGCGGGATTCCACCAGTTCGGCCCGGTGGGCAAGGGCCTGATTGATCAAATCCTGCGTCGGAGTTACGCTTTCTTGCTTTGGAATCGCCATAGTCGACGTCGGGATCACCTCGGCTTCCGCGAGGATCGGGTCATCTATGCTTCTACTGAGCGCGTTCTTCATGAGCAGTTGCTGCAACTCAAGATTGTTCTGCGCAACAATCAAGTTCTGCTGATCGGTGGCGACCGTGCTCTCGGAACTAACAACCTGAATGGGCGGAGCCGTCCCCACCATTGCCTGTTTTTTCGAATCGTCCAGGGCTTTCTGCGCATAGGTCAGCGCTTCCTGCTGGACGCGCAAGTTCTCATATGCGTAAACCAGGTCCCAATACATGTTTTCGATCTGATCGACCGTGGTAATGATTTGCAGCCGGAAGGCGACATCGGAGATCTCGCGATTATTTTTTGCGATGCGGATAAAGCGCGTATTGGCCAAGGTACCGAATCCCTGCAACAAATTCTGCGTGAATTTTGCCTGAAAGTTCGAGCTTATTTGAGGGGACAGGAGGTTAGTGGGATCGTTGGTAGTTGCGTGAGTATTATTGAAGCCCACCGTGAGAGCGCCTCCCCAATCGAATCCCTGCGTGTAAGAGAAATTTGCGGTGTAGGTGTTCACACCGACGACGGGCACAGGACTAAATACGCTTACCGATTCCGTATCATTTTTATCAAGCTGCAACGTGCTGGTAATGATGGGATCGAAGCTGGTGATGGCCGAGCCAATGCCGAGCGTTGACTGGGCCAAACCATTGGTGCCCGTACCGATACCCGAGGCAGCGACTGTGGTGCCGCCCGTGCCCGAGCCGACCGTACCGCCGAGGCCGCCCACGCCGCCGCCTGGGGTGTTCTGCACGATTCCGGCGTTGATCCCGAGAATATTTGCTCCCGACTTGGCACGCAGGAAGTCGGTATCGGCAATGTTGAGGTTATAGCGGGCAATATCGATATCGAGATTGTTCTCGAGCGCAAGTGCAACGGCATCGTCGATGGAAAGATGAATCTTGCCGTCATGCATCAGCGAATCGACACGCGGCGAATTGCCGAGACTCGGTTCGGGAATTTGCTGCGCCTCATAGGGCTGCAGGAAATGTGGGAAGGCTGATCGCGGCTTGGAATAATCTTCTAAATGAACGGCCTGAGCGGGCGCGGTCTGCGGCGCCGGTGCTGAAGGCGACTGTGCAATCGACCGCGCCAGGGGAAGCAAACACGCCAAGGCCAAGACTGGCGCCGTGCAGATCCGACGCCGCGGGTTTGCCATCTCACGGAAAAACATCAAAGACATAGCTTGTCTCCTTAATGCAAAATCGAGCGCAAAATTGTTCATTCAGAAAAGCCAGATCTGATGATTCGAGAAAAATGGAGTGCGCTCAGGGCAAAAACCTTCACTTCATCTTATCGGTACAGTGGCGAGAACGAGGAGCCAGCGATTGTAAAGAATTGTTCGCAGAAAAAAGCTACTGAGTCTGCCAGGTTTGCCATACTGCCGTTTGCGCGGCCGATGAATGGGGTCATCCGTAGCCCTGCGTTCTCGCCAATCGCGCAAGGAGCCTGCCCTGAGCCGAATGGCGAAGGAGCCTGCGCACGGCGAAATGGCTTGATGCACAGGCAGCACGATTACACTAGGTTTGACTGCCTTGCCGACTAGAGACCCGGTCGTGACTACTGCTGCGCCGCCTGCGGCGCGGGTTGCGCCACCGACGGTGTTTCGGTGCGCGGCTTGATAAATGGCACGTTGGGCATGTGCGTGACCTGCCCCCGCACGGCGTCATCGATGCTGATGCCGAATTTCTCGAGTAACTGGCCGGTGGCACGCTCGAGTTCGAGGCGCGATTTTTCATACGCGACCATCGCGTTTACCAGGGTTGATTCGGCCGTGGCCAGTTGGCTCTGGTATTGCAGCACCAGCGTATTGGTCGAAGTCCCGAACTGATATTTTTTCTGCTCGGCATCGAGCGACTGCTGGCCAAGTTCGACTGCAGCCCGTGCCGAATCCACGCTGGCGCGGTTCTGCTGCACCGCATACTGCGCGTTGCGCACTTCGATGCCCACCTGATTTTCGAT
>JASIEN010000715.1 GCA_030045935.1 Candidatus Sulfotelmatobacter sp. | reverse complement strand
TTGTATCTGCATCGCACGCTGCAGGCCGAGCTGCCGATGTGAAAATCGATGAGAACCCTCACTCCCGAGCAATGGCGAAATTTAAGTCCCTATCTGGACGAAGTACTCGACTTGGCTCCGGAAAAGCGGCAGCCATGGTTGCAATCCCTGCACGAGAAAAATGCGGAACTGGCTTCGGTTTTGCAAGCGCTCTTGGATGAGCAGCAACAGTTGCAGGGCGAGGCTTTTCTGGAGAAATCCGCGCTGCGGTTTTCGGCTGGGCTGGCCGGGCAAACGTTGGGGGCGTACACACTGGTTTCGCAAATCGGCCAGGGAGGAATGGGGACGGTTTGGCTCGCGCGCCGCAGCGATGGGAGATTCGAGCGGCAGGCGGCGGTGAAATTCCTGAGTATTGCTCTAGCCGGCCCGGCGGGGGAAGAACGGTTCAAACGCGAGGGCAGCATTGTTGGCCGGCTGACTCACCCTAATATCGCGGAACTTCTCGATGCCGGAGTATCGCCCGGGGGCCAGCCCTACCTGATTCTCGAGTACGTAGATGGCATGGCCATCGAGCGCTATTGCGACTGGCACAAGCTGGATATAAACAGCCGCATCCGGCTTTTCCGGGCTGTGCTCGCTGCGGTGGCGCACGCTCACGCTAATCTGATTGTGCATCGCGACATCAAGCCCAGCAATGTGATGGTCACCAGGAGCGGCGAGGTCAAGCTGCTTGATTTTGGCATCGCCAAACTTCTGGATGGTGAAGGGCAAATAGGGGCTCCCACGCTGCTCACGCATGAAGGCGGTTCGGCGATGACTCCCGAGTATGCGGCGCCCGAGCAACTCTCGAACCAGCCAGTCACCACGGCGACCGATGTTTATTCGCTGGGCGTTCTGTTTTACGTGCTGTTGACGGGAAAGCACCCCGCCGGTCCGGGGCCATATTCTCCGGCCACGTTGATTAAGGCGGTCCTTGAGGAGGAGCCGGTGCGCGCGTCGGAGGCGGTCACACGAAACGCAACTGCTGCGGGGAACCGAAGCACTGCAGCTGAGAAGCTGCGGCGCCAGCTTCGCGGAGACCTCGACACCATTATCGGCAAGATGCTGAAGAAAAATCCGGCAGAGCGCTACGGATCGGTCAGCGCTTTGGCGGATGATCTGACGCGTTATCTCAGCAATCAGCCGATCAGCGCGCGGCCTGACAGTTTCTGGTATCGCGCCCGCAAATTCGTGGCACGAAACCGGGTGCCGGTGCTGTTGGGCGCGAGCGCCCTGGTTGTGGTGATCGGCAGCCTTTCGGCCGGACTTTACGTCGCCAACCGGCAGCGAAGAATTGCCGAAGAGCATTTCGCGCAGGTCCGTCAACTGGCAAATAAATTTATTGATGCTGAGGCCAGGATCCGAGGCTTGCAAGGCTCGACCAAAATTCGAATGCAGATGGTTTCGGACTCGCTTCAGTATCTAAGATCACTGGAGAGCAAAGGGCATATCGACAAGGAACTGGCGTTGGACATTGCCTTTGCATATGTGAGAGTCGCACATGCGCAGGGAGATCCGACTTCTCCAAACCTGGGACAGTTTGCCGAAGCGAAGGAGAGCCTTACCCAGGCATCGAAGTTCGTTGACCCGATTCTTGCCGATGATCCGAAAGACCGGCGGGCGCTGTTCCTTGCCACCACTATCGCACACGATCGCATGATACTGGCCGATACTGAGAACCGGCGCGATGACGCTTTGACTTACAACAGCCAAGCCGCTTCTCTCATCGAGCGATTTCTCAGCCTGGGAAACGCCGAGCCTCGCGATGTCTACAGCATGGTTTACTTCTATATGAATGTCGGCAGCGTGGCGGCGAATTCCCGCCACTTCGAGGACGCCATAAGATACTCCCGGCGCGCGCTCGAGATTGCCCAACCTGTGGAAACCGCGCATCGCGCGCAGGGGAGCATTTATAGCGTACTGGCGGATACGCTTCGCCAGACGGGTGATCTCGAAGGCGCGCTCAAGACTGCGAATCAGGCGGTTGAGTTTGAAGCCCGGCAAGCGGCTGGCGGACATCCCGCGCTGCTTATGAATCTGGGAAATGCGCTCACCATCAAGGGGATGATATTGGGCCGGGCCGACGCTGAACCCAGCCTTGGGCGAACCGAGGAGGCGGCGGCCGCGTTTCAAAAAGCGGTTGACCTTGCTGAGGATCTCGCGAAGAAAGATTCAATTGACTTCCTCAGCCGGCACAGTGAAGCGACTTATGCTCTGGAGGAGGGCAACCTACTCCGCCACAAGGATGCTCGCAAAGCACTGTCCATATACGACCAGGCCCTGGCGCGTATACGCGAGGCCGAGGCCAATTCGAGCACGCGCCATGATGAGGCCGAGCTGCTGGCTGCTTCGTCATACCCGGTGCGCTGGACTGGCAGCACTGTGGAAGCCCAGCGGCGAATCGAGCGGGCGTTTCAACTGCTGGGCGAAGCCAAAATATATCCTGCCGACAGAATTGAACCGATGTCCGATGTGTACCATGCTCTGCAAGCCCAGGCGGATGATTACGCAGAAACCGGCCAGACTCAGAAGGCGATCGATGCTTATAAGCAGTTGTTAGAGAAACTTACAGCATGGGGACCCAAGGTAGAAACCGATCTTCGCGACGCCACCTGTATTTCCCGCACCTCGACTGCCCTCGCCAGTCTCCTGCGCCGGGCTGGACAAACGAACGGAGCTGCCCACCTGGAAGCCCAGAGAGCCGAACTCTGGAATCATTGGACCAGCAGGCTTCCCAACGCTCAAAGCCTGCTTCGCCAGTCCTTGCAACAAGTTACGGCTTCCGGCCGATCTGGTAGCAGCAAACGTTAGAAACGTCATCAGACGTTTTGACCTGCCGCTAAGAGCCGACGCCGAAAATCTTTTTCCCCTCCCTGTCGTGTTTTTCTGCCGGTTTCCGTTTTTATCAGTAGCAGGAAGAGTTCGCCGGGGAAACATAAGGGGGGCCGGGCTGGCGGGGCTGCATGTGTTTTGAGTTGCGAGCGCAGAACACACGGAGGTCCCGCCAGGTAAGTAGGGCTTTGGCATTCGGCAGCGATGGCCTGTCCAAACTATGCGTGCGGGCCGGGATATCGGCGATAGAAACCTTGCGTCTCGCGAAAGCGGCGGGACCCGTGGGCTCTCGTAGCGACGGGGGATGGGGCTTACGGGAATGAGGCGGGGTCGTCTGCGATCACGGCGCGCGTCGTATGCTCGGAGGGACGAACCATGGGGTTCATCCCTCCGTATGGCTTGCGCTCATTGATTCGGTATAGAAGTTCGGCAGCACCGAGTCTCTTCCGTCGATTTCGTCAGTGGACGCTCTGCGCAGCTTCTTCGATCAATGTCGCCACTTCTTTCGGATGTGAAATGTAGACCACGTGGCTGGCCCCTGCCACTTCGACTTTGTGGCTCTTTGCGCGAGCGGCGTACCAGCGTTCGAGTTCCGGGTTAATCGTGCGATCGCTGCCGGCCACCAACATCCAGCTGGGTTTCGTTCGCCAGGCAGCGCTTCTGATAGTCGCCGAAAAGTTATCGGCGAAGTTAAACACTTGTGAGCGCGCCATCAGAGCGGCTTGGTCAGCGGGAAGGTCGGCGGCAAACAATTCGTGGAACTGCGCGGGATCAATATAGGTGAAACCATCCGAGGTCTTTTTGATCGCACCTGATTTTGCCAGATCGCTCGGGAAGCGCTTCCCGTCCTCCGACTCCTTTTCTCCGGTGTCCGGCATATGGGCGGCAATATAAACGAGGCCGACAACCGAGGGGTCGTTTCCGGCTTCGGTGATCACGGCGCCCCCGTAGCTATGCGCGACAAGAATGCACGGCCCCTGCTGCAGTGAAACAACGCGTTTGGTGGCAGTGACGTCATCATTGAAGGAAGTCTCGGGTTCCTGGACGATGCTTACGTTGTAACCGTCATTTACAAGAATGTCATAAACGCCCTTCCAGCCGGAACCATCCGCCCATGCTCCGTGAACCAGCACTATATTTCGCACACCATGCTCGTTGCTTCGCCCAGACATCACTGAACAGGTCAGTAGCAGGACAATGCAAATCGAACGAGGTATTGGTTGCGCCGTGATCGTTGCCATCGCTGCTCTACTCATGGTGTCTCCCCTCTGCGAATTTTGTTGCAACCCTATATAATCCCTTCCGCTGGGATGCCCCAGCCCGCGAAAAGAGGGCAAATATCGGGACCGGAAGTCAAATCCGGCCCCTCAGCGGGCTTGGCTCACTTCAGGGCAGGCTGCGACAAAGAGGCGTAAAAGGGGCGAATACGCAAAAATGTTGATCTTTTTCGCCTGTTCGATCATCGGAGACTTATGGAGGAGGCGTGAATATCATGTCCAGGCACACTGTGTGGTTAGCGGCAATAGCGGTTTTTGCTCTGGGCGCTTCGAACAGTCCCGCTCCCACGGCCGGATCTTACCAGGTCGACGCGGGCCATTCCGACGCTCAACTCATGACCGATGCAACTACCGATTATGGGAAAACAAAATTGAATGTGACACTTGGCTTTGCGAGGATGAACGGTCGAGTGCAAATCAATAACGACGATCTCTCGAAGTCTTCCTTTGATTTCAGGTTCTATCCGTCTACTGGGATGACCCCCATGATTAACGAAGACGGCCAGTTCCTGAAGCATTGGCTGGAAAATATGTCGAGCCATACGTTGGTATGTTTTCATTCCAAGGGTGCGACGCGGACGGCCGACGGAAAGCTGCAAACTACGGGCACCCTGATTCTGACCCGCGTGGACCGAAGTATCGAGGCTAACCCCAACGAAGCCTATGCGGGACCTGTTTATGGGCCGCCAGTGGTCCATCGCGTTTCCCACGAAGCTACGTTTGTCTTCGATTTGACGCCAGCGGGGAAAGATGGCTCGATCCAGGCGAATGGGAAAACGGGGATGTTCCGTGAGGATTATCCGCAGCTGGTGAGGGCCGTAGTCAATACCTATTGGCCGCCGGTGGTTGAAGATGAAAAATGCGAATGGCCGGCCACGGTAGGCGAAGATTATCACGGCGCCGACTGCACGGGAAAACTGCTGACCGCTCCTGGTCTTCCCGAAGCGCCGCATGCGGCCAACGCTGAAGACATCGGAACGCCCTCTGATTACAACTCGATCGTGGGAAATCGGATCAATATTGCTGTTCATATGCATCTGATTCCGGCGGGTTCGACCGAAGCAGTGGCGGGTGGATACTAAATCTGCGCGTAGGGTCTGGTTGGGAGTCTGGAGGGGCTGGGCTGGCGTGGAGTTTCACTGGTGATGTTCTGGGGCATGCCCGGCCCGAGTCTCCTTCCTCATTGGGATGAGACTATCTGGCTCCCGGGCAATTAGCTGGCTCGGGATGTCTGCGCCACGTTGGAGTGCTGTTTCAGCCGAACTGATCTCGACCGGACAGCTTCCTCGGTTTGCTTTGCCGGCTCTGGACAAGCTATGGTGGCTGTCCCGGCATGTTCTGTTGCAACCTGTTGAAGCCCAAGCAGAAACCTCGTCTTTTCCCTATAATTTTTGCTTACGAAACTACTGATTCTACGTCTATTCCTATGCTAGCCCGGGAAACGGCATTGACACTGGGCGGCCCAGGAACGATCCAACATGCCGGCCGATGTT
>JASIEN010000714.1 GCA_030045935.1 Candidatus Sulfotelmatobacter sp. | reverse complement strand
CATCGCTCTATTGGCATAACCCACCTTGCGGCCAACAGACTTGTGACCCGCAGCCTCGCGCCATTGCCGGAGAATTCCCTCCACTTCGTAAGCAGTGTCCAGATCAAAACCGCGACGAGCAGAGGGCGGCGGTTCCACCATTTTTCCAGATTCGCTGGCCGATAATAACTCCCGTGCCAGAGATTCCGATTCGCTCGACGACATAGGCATATGCGACTGAGACGCCAATCCCGGACCCTTCAATAGCAATAGAAACGTTAGTAACTTTACCATGATCACTTTTGTTGCTAGGTTCCGCTTAGGAACAATCGGACTTGTTGAGTTAATGCAGCCCTCGCGGAGACATTCAAGATGGAAAGAACATCCAAACGATCGAAACCGCGGCTCAGGAATTTGTGCCTGCCTCCATTTCCTGCGTGTCTCCTGTTAGTGCTTTCGCTAGTCATCTGCGTGGCCTCTGCCCGCGCACAGAATGGTGTTGTGCTGGTCGGATCAGGGTCTACTGTTCCCGCGCCTCTTTACACGCGTTGGGCGCAGGAATTTGGCAAACAAAACACAAGCATTCAGATGCGGTATCTCCCCGTCGGCACCAGCGAAGGCATCAAACAGATTTCCCACGGCGCGGGCGATTTTGCCGCCGGAGAAGCCCAATTAACCGAGGGCGAACGCAAAGACGGCTTGGTTGAGCTCCCGCTCGTGCTTATCGCAATCGTCCCCATCTACAATCTGCCCGAGGTTCATCAGGAGGTCCGCTTCTCGGGAGAAGTTCTGGCTGACATTTATCTCGGCGAAATAAAGATGTGGAATGCCCCGCAGATTGCGAAACTGAATCCCGACGTCACCTTGCCAAACCGGCCCATCCAGGTAGTGAACCGGCCAGCAGGCAAAGGCTCGAACTATGTCTTTACTGAATTTCTCTCCAAGGTGAACTCAAAATTCCGCTCCCAGATCGGCGCCAGCGCGTCACCTGGCTGGCCGGTGGGCCAGTCGGCCGAACGGAGCTCCGATATGGCCGATAAGGTCAAAAACACTCCCGGAGCCATCGGCTATGTCGAATACCAATATGCGCTAAAGAACAAACTCACAGAGGCCGCGATCCTTAATGCAGGTGGGAAATTCGTCAAGGCCTCCACAGCAACCATCAACGCGGCCTGCCAGGCCGTGGAAGCTCCTGGGTGGAACCGGTTCACCGCCTCGCTGACAAATGCGCCCGGCTCCGATTCATTTCCCATCACCAGCTTCAGTTGGCTCTACCTTCGAATAAAATCCCCAGATTCAGCTCGCAGCGCCGCCTTGAGCGACCTGCTCGACTGGATCTACGGCGACGGCCAGCACTTTGCCGGGCAGGAAGGGTACGCCGAATTGCCCGCTCCATTGCTCGCTGCAGTGAAAAAGAAAGTGAAGGAGCTGCAGTAGCTGATTTGGAAGAATTGAATAAGCTACATGGGGCTCAACAAGTCGGCACTCGCTCCCGCGACTGCCCCAACACTCGAATCCTTCAGGGGCAATTCTGCGTCTATCCCCTAGCTCGATGCCACCCGACCTGAGCCGTGGTCTCTTTCTGTTCTTTGCAGCCGCCATCGCCGGAACTCTGAACGCGCTGGCGGGCGGAGGCAGCTTCATTTCCTTCCCCGCGCTTCTGTTCGCTGGCATGCCCCCGGTGGAAGCCAACGCGACCAACACCGTCGCCCTCTGGCCCGGCCTGGCCGCGAGCGCGGCGGCGTACATCAAGAGGCTGACCGCGCCGCGGCGTCTATTAATTCCTCTGCTCGTGACCAGCCTCGCCGGCGGTTGGGCTGGTGCGTTACTGCTGCTGAAAACGCCCCAGCGCACGTTTTTGCATCTGGTGCCTTGGCTGTTGTTGAGCGGCACGCTCCTGTTTGCCTTCGGCAATCAATTTCGTGCACTCGCGGGAAAGGGTGCGGCCGCCGATGATCTGCAAGCCGCTTCCTGGCGTGCCATCGCCATCAGTTCTTTGCTGCAGTTGCCGGTCGCTATCTACGGCGGTTACTTCGGCGCCGGCATCGGCTTCATCATGCTGGGCATGCTGGCGGCTTTGGGCATGAGCGATATTCATGCCATGGGCGCCATCCGTACCCTGCTGGCCGCCGTCATCAACGCCGCCGCCGTAATTACCTTTATCGTCTCAGGCACCGTACTGTGGCCAGCATTTCTGGTAATGGTCTTGGGAGCGCTCGCCGGAGGATGGTTCGGCGCGCATTATGCCCAGCGCTCGGATCCACGCAAAGTGCGGGTGTTCATCATCGTGTTGGGATTGGGGATGAGCGCGTACTTTTTCGTAAGCAACTGAGGATGGGATTCTTCACAGACGTCGCCCAGCGTCTGTCATTCCGAGCGAGCATTTCTGGCGTGAACGGCGCCAGAAAGCACAGTCGAGGAACCTGCTTTTTGCCGAGAGCACCCCAAAACAAATAACCCATTACTGAAGGCCGAATGTATTGACTGCCTCGTTCCCCCCTGACATCATTACCCAATGCCCGACCGCAAAATGATCGTCGTCCGTTTCATTGGGGCCACGCCGAGCACGGCGTATTGCGATGTGTGCCGCCTGGCATTCCGCACCCGCCAGGAGTTTCTCCAGGACGCCCGCAAGGCCAAAGAACAGCTTCAGGCCGACTTCGAAAAGCACGAATGCAAGCCGGAAGAAAGCGCCGTCAACGACGTGCTTACCCAAATTCAGCTCTAGTTTCCGGCATCACAACTCCCTATGACCTGCATCAGACTGCAACCGTCCAGGGGCCTTTTTGCGCTAGGATAGTGGTGCAACAGTGAGCGACGAAGCTGTGAGCAATCAACTAGCAGGTTTGCTCGTAGCTCATCGCTCGCAGCTCACGCTGATTGAAGCTCATCTTCAAGGATTTCCCGCTATGGCCTTGCATACCCAGAGTTCAATTGCTCAATCCATGAACTACGCTCCCGCCAATCTGAATCCGGAAAAAGATCTCCCCAAGGGATTCATGGAGTTTCTTACTCCCCTGCACAAACAATTCACGCCCTGGCAGCAGAAGCTGGTTGCTCAGCGCGCGAAGGTATTGGAGGCATCGCATCGTGGCAAGCCGCCTGACTACCTGCCGGCAACAGAGGCGACCACAACCAATTGGGCCATCGAAATGCCCGACTGGTGCGCCGATCAGCGCAATCAAATGACCGGCCCAGCCGACGACGCCGAGCTCACCGTAAAGCTGCTGAATTCGGGTTCCCCGGCTGTGATGGTCGATCTGGAAGATTCCACCGCCAATGCCTGGGAGCACATCATGCTCGCGGCGAAAAATACCATCGCCGCTTACAAATATGAGTTGAGTTATGACGACAAGAAACGCAGCAGAAAAGTCACAGTACAAAAGTCAAAAACCGTGACCTGGGTGCGCCCACGCGGACTCCATCTAAGCCAGGGCGGCGTTTTCAAAAATGAAATCATGTCAGCTTCCCTGTTCGATCTGGCTCTGATTTGGTACCAGATCGATCCTGCGTGGCTCCCGCACAATTTCTCGGTGTACATCCCCAAAAGTGAATCAGCGGAAGAAGCCTTCTGGTGGCGCGATCTGTTTCAGGTCTTCGCCAAACACAAAAGCCTTCCCAAGGACTACATCAAGTGTATGGCTTTGGTCGAAGCGCACCCGCTCGCCTATCAGATGGAAGAATTTTTATTCAATCTACGCGAGCACTGTCTGGGATTGAATCTTGGCCGCTGGGACTACATGGCGTCTCTGATCGATTTCATGCTGGAAGACCCGAACTGGATTTTGCCCGATCGCAACACGATTCCCCATGATGTGCCCTTTTTCCAGAACTTCCGCACGCTGATGCCGGAGGTATGCCATAAGCACGGTGTTCACGCCATCGGCGGCATGACCGCGCTGTATCCGAGCCGCACCGACAAAGAACTGAACGATCGCGCGCTGAAAGTTCTCGAGCAAGACAAGAGAAACGAAGCCAATTGCCTCATGGATGGCGCATGGACCGGGCATCCTGATCAGAACGAGATTGCGGTTGCGCAGTTTCCATATCCCAATCAGACTGCCAAGCGTCCGAAGCTGGCGAGTACGCACCCCGATTTGCGGCCACTGCCTAAAGGCGTCGGCAAAATCAGTCTGGACGGAACCCGCGCCGCGGTGCGCACCGT
The DNA here is from genome assembly GCA_030045935.1 of Candidatus Sulfotelmatobacter sp. Classification (GTDB taxonomy): domain Bacteria; phylum Acidobacteriota; class Terriglobia; order Terriglobales; family Acidobacteriaceae; genus Sulfotelmatobacter. Next base: position 3,796 of record JASIEN010000714.1, on the reverse strand, counting down.
CATTCGTTATCGAAATGGAGTGCTCAACGGCAAAGGCGCGAGCCTGCTCGATGGCTACATGGAAGATTTGGCCACCGATCGCATTTATCGTCTGATGATCGCGCAGCGCGCTCGCCACAAAGTGAAAGTGCAGGGCGTTGACGGAAAACCGATTGAGCATTCATTCGAACTGGTGAGCCGCCTTTTCGATGAGGAGTTAGCCAAGATCCAGCGCGACTTGCCGTCAGAAATTGATCGCCGTGCGGCCGAGACGTTGCCCGAAGCTCGCCGTATCGCCGAGCAAATGATTGTGCAGGGGCATCATTCGCCGATTTAGACATTCTTCAGCAAGGCAGCCGTGCACTTTCAGGGGTTGCTGAGCGGCGTCATCGCGAAGGCCCCGCGTTTTCACCAGCGGGGCGAGGGATCTCGCGGGGCAGCAGAGCATTTCCGGTGTGCCAATAGAATTACCAGGGACAAAGAATTATTCTTAATTGTTCGCCATAGAATCGAGGAACTCATATGAGCGTCGTTGAACAACCCACCGCCACTCTTCACTTCCCTCCCCTGCAACCGCCCAAGCGCTACTTGTTTGGTCCCGGGCCAACCATGGTCGACCCACGCGTCTATGCGGCACTCTCAAAACCCATCGTCGGCCACCTGGACGCTTATTTCATTCAGGTCATGGGCGACGTTCAGCAACTGGTAAAGATGGTCTACGGAACCACTGACGGCTCCGCGCTGGTGATCTCGGGCACGGGCAGCGCTGGCATGGAAGCTGCTATCACCAACTTCGTCGAGCCGGCCGCGAAGTTCGCCGTATTCGCCAATGGGTATTTCTCCGACCGCCTTACCGAAATGGCCAAGCGTCATGGCGCAAACATTGCGCGCTTTGAAAAGTCCTGGGGCGAAGTTTACTCGGACGATGAAGCGCGCGATTTCATCAGGCGCGAGAAGCCGCAGGTTGTAGCCTTCGTTCATGCAGAAACTTCGACGGGCGCTCTTCAAAAAGGCGACGCGATCTGCAAGGCAGCGCACGAAGTGGGAGCGTTGGTGATTGGCGATTGCGTGACTTCCCTCGGCGGCGTGCCAGTGAACTTCGACGAAACCGGAATTGACGTTGCCTATAGCTGCACCCAGAAAGGACTAAGCTGCCCGCCGGGCTTATCTCCCATGGCCATTTCTGAACGCGCTATGAAGTGGTTGGGGGCACGGACCACTTCGCCGCGAAGCTGGTATCTCGACCTCAAGCTCATTCACGATTACTCGACCGTCTCGCACCGCTATCATCACACCGCGCCGATTTCCATGTTCTATGCGCTGCGCGAAGCCCTGATGGTCATTGTTGAAGAAGGTATCGAGAACCGTTGGGAGCGCCATCGCCGCGCCAACAGGTCTTTTGTGGGCGGCGTCGAAGCCCTGGGCCTGAAGATGCATGTTCCCCCAGAGCACCGCATCGCGAATCTGAGCACGGTTCGCGTGCCACCAGGCGTCGACGAAGCCAAAGTTCGCAAACACCTTTTAGATGGTCCCGGCATCGAAATTGCCGGGGGTTTCGGCCCGCTGGCCGGGAAGGTATTCCGCATCGGCATCATGGGACCGCTGGCGACCGAGGAGAATGTACAGTTTTTCCTGCGGGAGTTTAAGAAAGCTCTGAACGCCCAAGGTTATGAGGCGTAGGATTTTCTGCGCGGCGTCATCCTGAGCGGAGCCGCTTTTCAGGCGTAGCGAAGGATCTCGGCGCGAGCGGACTTCTGGGTCCGAGGTTCTCACAAGCAGGGCCGTTTACAGCGAGATTCCTCGCCCCGCGGCTTAGCCGCCCCCGGCTGAAGCTGAGGATCTACACGAAAGCGCGGGGCATCGGAATGACGTCACAATTGTCTAAGAGGCCAAGTTGAACTACTGCCGCGAAGGCAACCACGAATGAGACTGAAGTCAGTCGACACGCTTCTCGATGTTCTACATTTTGCCGACAGCCACACCGCGGTCATCATCCCCGAACTCAGTCTGCATGTAAGCTACGACTCGCTGCGGCAGCAGGTTCTCGAGATGGCTGACGCGCTGGCCTCGTTCGGTATACGCCGCGGAGACGCCGTCGCCATGGCTCTTCCGAACGGCTTGCGATCGATTGTCGGTTTCCTGGCGGCTTCCATCGCGGGAACCGCAGCTCCTTTAAACCCAGCCTATCCTTACGAAGAATTCCACTTCTTCCTCGGCGATACCAACGCGAAGGTTCTGCTGTGTCCCCCAGTCGGAGCCGAGTACGCCCGCACCGCCGCCCTGGATCGCAAAATTCCCGTCTTGTCGGTGGAGATGAACGAGAGCGGCAAGGTAAGCATTGCAAAACCTCCCTCGGGTGCGAAAGCAACCGAGCCGAAAGCCGACGACATCGCGTTAATCCTGCACACCAGCGGCAGCACTGGCCGTCCCAAGCGCGTTCCCTTGAAGCACTTCAATCTGGCCGTCTCGGCGGCCAACATCGCGAATACTTATTCGCTGTCCGAAAACGACGTTTCGCTCTGCATCATGCCGCTGTTTCATATTCACGGCCTGATGGCCTCGACCATGGCGACCTTGCTTTCTGGCGGAGCCGTTGTGGTCCCCAGCAAGTTCAATGCGCTCACCTTCTGGCGCACCGTGAAAGAAAACCGTGTGACATGGTATTCGGGCGTGCCCACTATGCATCAACTCCTGCTTGCACGTGCGCACAACAAACCGACAGAAGCAAACACGTTGCGCTTCATCCGCTCATGCAGCGCGCCGCTTTCCGCCGAGTTGATTCACAAAATCGAAGAAATGTTTGGCGTGCCCTTCGTCGAAGCCTATGGCATGACCGAAGCCTCCCACCAGATGACCTCCAATCCGCTGCCTCCGCGCCATCGCAAAACTGGATCGGTCGGAGTGGGCACGGGCTTGCGCATCCGCATCATGGATAAAGAGGGCAAGTCGCTCGAAGACAACCAGCGCGGCGAAATCGCTATTCAGGGCGCCAATGTGTTCCGCGGGTACGAAAACAATCCCGAAGCCAACGCCCGCGCCTTCGTAAACGGATGGTTTCGCACAGGTGATGAAGGCTATCTCGACCAGGATTGTTATCTGCACCTCACCGGCCGCATGAAAGACATCATCATTCGCGGGGGAGAAAACATTGCGCCGCACGAGGTTGATGAAGTGCTGCTAAAACATCCGGCGGTCTCAGCGGCGGTGACGTTTGGCTGCGCGCATCCTACCCTCGGTGAAGAAGTTGCGGCTGCGGTCGTCTTGCACGAAGCGCATGGCGCAAGCGAGGCAGCGCTGATCAAGCACTGCCGCGAATTCCTCGCAGAATTCAAATGCCCGAAGAAGATCTACCTGGTGAAGAGCATTCCTACCACAGCGACCGGGAAAATCCGTCGGCGTGCAGTCGCCGCCGCTCTCGTGGATAATCAATCGCGCGAATGAAAATCTCGACAATCCACACGGGTGAGCACGAATGAGATACCTGATCGCCGGGGCTGGTGCGATCGGCGCCTACCTTGGCGCGCGCATGGCCCAGGCAGGCCACGACATCACGCTGTTCGCGCGCGGGCCGCATCTGCGCGCCATGCAGGAAAAAGGCGTGCAGATCAAAAGCGCCGACGGCGATTTTACCGTCAAGCCGCGAGTGATCGGCTCCTTCGAAAACGCCGGAGCATTTGAGGTCGTTTTTCTTGGCGTAAAGGCCCACGCGCTCACCCAGCTTGCTCCGCACCTGAAGCCAGTGCTGGGCCCACAAACCACAGTCGTAAGCACGCAGAACGGCGTCCCTTGGTGGTATTTCCAGGGCTTCGGCGGTGAG
>JASIEN010000713.1 GCA_030045935.1 Candidatus Sulfotelmatobacter sp. | reverse complement strand
AATCCGATCCGTTTTTTGCCCAAGAGTTCATGCGTGCTTTTCCTCTGTCCGCGCGTCTGCCGACGCGCTAGTAAGTTCCCCAAGCATTCGATCGTACTGCTGGTCAACTGCTTGTTTCCCGATGGCCTTATTAAAAAAGAAGAACATCAACTCAAGACCGATTCGCATCCGCCAGGATGGCTGGGCTACACAACCCGTTCGCATAGCAAATCGATAAATAGCCTTCAAATCTCCCGCGTGATCCATGAATGTACCTCGCGGCTTGATGCACACATCGAAAAGCCGATCGAGTGTAGCGCGCGTCTTGTTTGTCGCGAAATCACGTATTGCTACGTTTCGAGCAACGTTCCATTGCTCGATCGTGCCATCGAATGGGCGAAATTGACTCAACGGAACCTCCGAGGCGCGCGGGTTCCAGGAGCGCGCAAGATCCCAACCACTCGCGCCAAATCAGTAGGTGTATAAGCTGGGACATTCTGCCTGACAAATTCCTCGATAACTTGCCCTAATCCCGTGTTCCAGATCTGACAGCCCATGCGTTGCTCAATACCGTTCACGATGCGTTTCGCACACTGCACGCCTACTTCATCAAGCCCGATTACCGGTTGGCTCATCGACCCCCCGAAAGTGCAGCAACCAACACGAGCCCACCGAGCACTGCCGCGAGAATCGCCCAATTTGTGCCGCTGATCGTGCCCATTTGACCAAACGGACCCTGTGTTGATGGAGCTCCTGAGACAGTCGTGCCGGAGATCGGACAAGCCACTGTCGAACCCGCAGTTGTGTCGAAGCAGGTGGTCGTGTAGTAGCCGACGTTGCAGCATGGGTCGCTATCGCATGAAGGCGACGGACATCCCTGCAACTGACAAAGAGACGGGCACGGCGCAGCAGCTTGACCCATGCCCATCACGCGAGCCGCTGGCAACCATGTTTTCTGCGGCGCGTACACTAAATAGCCCTCTGGCGGAGCATCACGGGCGGAACCTGGATAACACGCCGCGGAATAACAGCAGTTGGGACGCGCACTTGTCCGAGTCCTGAAAGATTGCCCGTGACTGTTTGTTGATTGACCGCCGCCTGATACGCATTGACAAGAGTCGTCACGTTGGCCGGCCCGAGAATCGATGTGATGTCTTGACCGTTAGCGTTCCAGACCACGCCGGAAGTATTGCCCGCATTTGCGAGGATCACATCGAGCGTTGCCGGTTGTCCGTTGTAAGTGACGGTGCCTTTATAGGCGCCATTGATATCCGGCGTGACGCTGAAATTTGCCGGAATTACAATTGTTGGCGTGGAACTCGGCGCCGGCGTCGCAGGCGTCGCGGGCGGCGCGGTCGTCGCGGTAGTAGCAGCGGCGGTCGCTGGTGGCGCGGTCGTCGCGGTAGTAGCAGCGGCGGTGGCGGCCTGTTGTGCCGCGACGTAGGATTGATAAATCGACCATCCCACATACGCGGCCCCTCCGAGTAATACCAAACCCACCACGTCTTCAATCCCGCCTGATTGAGCCATCAGCGGCGCCCTCCCCCAAACATCGAACCGAGAATAATGACTGCGAGCACTCCCGCAGCGAGAGTCGTCAAGCCAATTGGTCCAAGGCAAGGATCGGGGATTCCGAGCGATGAGAAAAGGCTGAAGCAATTGCCCTGAGCGCTTTGAGCAGCGGCTACCGACGTAATCGGCGTCGTTACTTGTTGCGGCGTAGTTGCAATCGCTGGAGCAGGCGCGCCACCTGAAGGCCCCGCGACAATGGTGAAATTCAACGTTGGCGCGGCCACTCCGCCTACAGCCCACGTCTCCGACCACGTTCCAATCTGACCGCTTCCGATCGTTCCAGAGAGCGAAAAATTGCCGTTGCCATCGGTTGATCCGTATGGCGTCGTCCCTAGCGATTGACCGTTTTGACTGGCAGCGTCGGTAACGGGAGAATTCGGCGCCCCAGTGATTGTTAGCGTCCACGAATCCCCAACCTGAAAACTGGACGCGCTAGGTCGCGACGTATTAAGGAGCGATGCACTGGTTGGAATTACGGCTTGACTTACAGCAGCAGCCGCCACACTAGGCATTCCCGCTGGCGTGGGTGCGATCGCAGTGGAACTGGTATAGGCACTCGGAAGCGCAGTCGGAATGTTGGCGATCTGCTGCGGGCTTGTGATTGTTTCGCCTTCATACGTGGACCCGTAACATAGCCCGGAAGGGTCATCGCACGTGATTGTGGGATTGCCGGCGATTTGAGTCGTGATAGTCCCCGGCATAGAGCATTCAGATTGCCCACCGGGGAAGTACGTTGGCACCATCGGCGGAGTGCAGAGTGAGGAATTTACTTGGTTGAGCAAGTTAGGATTTGCGGCGACTTGCGCAGCACTGTAAACGATGTTTCCGTTGGGATCGACGATCTGCGTTCCTACTCCACCGGGTCCGGGTTGCACAAGCAAAGGCGCAGAAGTGGCGGCCTGTCCCAACCCGCGCATCAGTCGCGGAACGCGGATAGTACGGGCACGGGCGCCCGGACGAACGGGTATCCGTTGCTGAACTTGCCCCATCCCGGTAACGTCGATATAGCTCACGCGAGCCTCATAGCAAACTCAGCACGATTAGAGCTGCGATCCCGAGCGTGAATGCGCCCACTGGACCAATACACGGATCGGGAAGACCAAACGGCGTAAGCAGGCTCAAACATCCGGCAGATCCGCTCGTAGAACTGGTCCCTAAAATCGAAGCCGCCGCTGAATACGTGCAGCCTGCGGTCGTCGGTGGATAGCCCGCAGCTCCGACGTAATTGTTTGGTCCCGGCGGATTCGAATACGTGTCGTAATACAGTTTGAACCAATCGATTGAACCGCCAGCTTGCCGCTCCTGAACACACGAACCTCCGGCTGTTCCAAACGCCGGATTCGAGCATTGCAGGACAACCCATTGCCAGAGCTGATCGAAATTCGATTCCGCTTCGGCGGATGAAATCTGGCACGAGTTGTACGCTTGCGAATTTTGATTCAGCATCGACGCGGCGAAGTTTACGATATTGGTCGTCTCGTCGCGCTGCGCTGCCGATTGAAGCATGTAGCCTGCAATCGCCGTCCCGATGTTGAGTGCCGCACCGATGCCCGCTGTTAGTCCCGCGGTCGCAAGCGAGGCCCCGCCAGCAACCGCGGCGGCTTGCCCAAGCCCTCGCATTAGAAGGTTCTGGTGAACCCATGTAGGCAACCGAAAAATCTTTGATGGCGCGCCGGTCCACTTTTTCGGACAGCGCCGCTTGACTTGACTCATGACCGGAAACGCGATCGCTTGCGGCGGTAAGTAAGAGGCCGACGAGGGCACAGAGAGATACATTCATCCGCGCCTCATCCCAAGTCGATCCTGTCGCCCAATTTCAGGTGATTCAAGCGAATCCAACCGCGCGGCGCCTCGATCGCAAAAAGATGAGCCCGGAATCGGAACGGACCCGAATCCGGTTCCATCCAGCGAAATTCCGACACTCGCTGCGAATCGTCGATCGTTATAATTTCGAGCGGCATCCTGACGTTCCGCATGTGATAGGCTCGCGGCGCCGGTTTGTCGTACACGAATAGCATTACGCGATTGCTTGGAAGCGCCGGGCGAAACTGCATACCGAGTGCGTGCGATACGGGAGTCGCCATAACGTCGGCGCCGTACATCACGCCATTTGGCAATTTCACACGCACACCAGACGCAGGTGAGAAAGAGCAAACCGAAAAGTACATCGAATCCGTGCTCCGTCATTTATGCCCAGCCCC
>JASIEN010000712.1 GCA_030045935.1 Candidatus Sulfotelmatobacter sp. | reverse complement strand
AGGGTCACGGCTGGCGTCGGCGCAACTGAGTAGTAGACTAGTAAACTGCCTACATTGGTCGTCGCGATTGAGGGGACAGTCTCAAACCTCTGCCCTCGTATCGTTGCACCCAACCACTGCCTAGGCGTAAATCTCCAATCATAAAAGGCCTCGGCCGCGTATCCGCGTGAGTTATACAGTGTGCCGAATTCTGCGCTCTGCGAAGACTGTGGATAGTCCAACAGCGAATACGTACCCCGAACTCCGATTATGCTGTTTGGTCCAACTTGGTCGGTCAGTGCGGCCTGACTCTGGTTCGAAAGTGTGCGCTGCGCCGGCGGTACTAGCAGTGAGTTGTTGGACTGTTCCACCACGCCGACTCCAGCGGCCTGGGCCTGGGTGCCAATCGACGAAAAGAAGCCTGTAGTGTTGGTGAAAGTGTCGAGCAGGTCGAAACTGACGTGCTCTGTCAGCCGCCAGACGACATTTAGGTTGACGTTCTCTGCAGCCTGGTTCTGAGCGCCTAGGTTGTTGTTGAAAATCACTCCACCATTCAGGCCCAAGTTCAGGGTCAATTTAGGGGTTATCTCCGACCACGAGAGGCGGGGCTGCACCTGATAGCTAAAATTGTTGAGCTTGTTGCTATTGGTCAACAGCGCGTTGTCGGTGTACGACCCGACGAAACCGATGCCGCCACTCAAATAGCTCTCAGTCGGCCGCTCCGGCTGGAAGGCCAGCAAGCCACCTTGGCCGTTGAGCGTGACCGGGAGGGTAAGAGGCGAGTTGCCCGCCGGCTCTTCCTCGGACGCTGCCGGGGGTTGGGTTTGCTGAGCTGAGGCGCCAACCGGAACGAGAATCAGCAACACAGCAAGAACTATTCTGCCTTCAGTCGTGTATCTCAAGGCACAACCACCGTATCATGATTTTGAAGCTTGATATTCTGCTTCAGCTTGTCGCCTTTAGCGACCTCTCGGTAATTAAACGGAAGCCGCACCTGAGATCCTTCGGGGTTCAGCCGCAGGACATAAATCGCTTTCTGCTTTGCGAAATCGCGGAAACCACCGGCCAGTGCGAGCGCATCCAGCACTGTGGTCGAACTCGTCAGCACAAACGACCCCGGGTGTTGCACCTGCCCCAAAACATTGAAGCGCTGACTTCGAATCTCCTGGACAATCAACGTTACGTCTGGCTCCGAGATAAATGCTGTCAGCTTGTTGTGAATCTCTTCTTGCAGTTGCTTCGGTGTCTTGCCCTGAGCTTGCAGCTCGCCCAACAGAGGAAGTGAGATCTTACCGTCCGGTCTCACTGTCACGGTGCGGGAAATCTCGGCTTCCTTCCAAACACTAATTCCAAGCACATCGTCGGCGCCGATAACGAACGCTTCATCCACAAGAACTCGACTCGGGCTGGGACCCGGCTGAATCGTACCGCTTTCCTGCGTGGGCGCACTCGACGGTGCCTGTTGAGCACGGGATGAGGCCGTCGCGAAAACCGCTAGAAGAGTCAGCAGCAACCGAGGGGCGAGCGGACGAACCTTATTGCTTCTCTGCATTAGTAACTTGGTTCTCCTGAATGACATCATCATCTGGTCTTCACCGCGAGCTGGCGTGCACGTGGAAAGATGAGGTCGAATCTGCTTGGGGCGCCAAATGATACTGCTCGATCTTGTAAAGCAGTGTGCGGTAGCTCACTCTCAGCAGTTGCGCCGCCGCCTTCCGGTTCCATCCCGTTTTTTGCAGTGCACTTCCGATTGCGTTCCGCTCTGCTTCCCACTTGACGCTCTGGATCAGCGACTTCAGTGATTTTGGACCAGACGGTTCGTCCATGGCACCGCTCGGATAAACATGCGCCGATACTTGCCCCGACACAGTTGTGGCGGGTCGACCGTTGGCGCCGTCTGCAAGGCTGACTTCGTTGAAAGTTAATTCCTTATCGCCGGCGACCAGGTAGCGCTTTACGAAGTTCTCAAGCTCAGTCAGGTTACCGGGCCAGGAATAATTGTGACACGCGTCGAACGCGGCGCGAGAGAACTCACGGGGTGGAAGTCCGTATTGTCTCGCTAGTTGGTGCATGGAGTGGTGCAGAAGAATGGCGATTTCACTCTTGCGCTGCCGCAGTGGGGGCACCTGCGCAGTGAATGCGCTCAACCGATAATACAAATCCTCTCTCAATTTCCTTTCTGCAAGCGCGCGGTCGATACTGGCGCTGGTTGCCGCGAGTATGCGCACGTCAACCGGAACGGTTCTGTCGCGGCCCGGCATGAGCAAAGCTTTATCTTGCAAGACCTGCATCAACTTGGCCTGAAGGCCAAGGGGCATTTCAGTAATTTCCTCAACAAACAGTGCGCCCTTTTCAGCGCGCTCGAGTTTCCCAAGGGCCGCTGCCCCATTGCTTGGCGACGATGCGCGGTCGCTCCCGAATAGCTCGGCTTCGAGCAGCTCGCCCGGCATGTCCGCGCAATTCACTTTCAGGAACTTGAAACCGGAGCGGACCGAAAGTTTGTGGATCAGCCGGGCAACCGCATCCTTACCGCTGCCAGGTTCCCCCAAGATAAGAACAGGCACGTCGGCTTCCGCAAGTAGCTGTGCCTGGGCTCTCAGCTTTTGCATGAGCGGACTGGCGCTGACGAAAAACGAGTCCGGTCCGACTTGCTCAATGTCCTCGCTGGCGATTTCTCCCTGTGCATCCTCAGGAAGGAGCAGATGCCTGGAGATCGACGATTCGAGCTGGGCCTCATCAATTGGCCGGATCAGCACTTCTTGCGCGCCAAGTCGGATGGCTTCTTTCTTGTGGCCAGCGTCTTCAGCAAAGCAAGTCACAATGACCGGAAGATCCGGACGCAAGCGATGTACCCATCGCAGGATGTGCAGGCTATCTCCATCCCCCAGCGGCACATCAAGCAGGAAGAGATGCGGTGCCAGGCCGGATTGCATGCGCTCCATGGCATCCCATGGACTCGTTGCGCTCTCGACCTGCCACGAACTCACTTCGGCGATGGAACACAGTCGCCGAAGAAAAGTCGATTCTCGGCTTACGACGAGTAGGCGTATGGTTTCAGAAACTTCTTCGTGCACTTGGAGGGCTCCTT
>JASIEN010000711.1 GCA_030045935.1 Candidatus Sulfotelmatobacter sp. | reverse complement strand
CCAAGAGCTTCGGACACGTCTTCGCGATTGCCGGGGCCCTGGAAAATCCGCAGGGAACTCTGACCACCCATGGCAACATCGATAACTTCATACTGGGCTCAGAGGGCGCTACCAATTCCTACAATAGCGCGGTCAGCGGCTGCACCATCGCGGACTATACTCTAACCACCTCAACCTCGCCCACGTACTACGTCACGTGCACCCCCGTGGGCACTTACACTTTCAATCCGTCGCCTGACATTATCGCCAAGGTGGCATTCGATCCCGGCTTCGGTCACTACGAGGTTTTCGGTCTGTACGACCGCTTCCGCGATCGCGTGTTTCCCTGCGAGAACTTCCCGCTGACCGGGCCGTTCACAACATGCCCGAATGATGCGGCAGTCACCGGCCCAAGCCCAGTCGGGGCTTATAACGTCTCAAAGAATGGCGGCGGCTGGGGCGCCAACGCCCGCTGGAACTTCTACAACAAGCACATCGTCTTTGGGCTGCACGCCTTCGGCGGACAGGGAATCGGCCGTTACGGTGCTGGCCAGTTGTCTGACTTGTCGATTCACGCCAACGGTACACCTGATTTGATCCATAACCTCCAGGGACTGACCAGCCTCGAATGGCATGGCAAGAAACTGGATATCTACCTCTACGCTGGGGACGAATACAACAAGCGCGCCTACGACTTCGACCCCGCAACCAACGAATACGTCGGCTACGGTGCCCCGCATTTCAAGAACAGCGGCTGCTACACGGAGGACGCCCCCACGCTCGCCTTGACCAACGGCTTCAATACCGTCAACTCACTCTCAAGCTGCACTGCCGACACCCGGTCACTCATCGAAGGTACCGCTGGCTTCTGGTACCGCTTCTATAACGGCCCCAGAGGCAAGTTCCAGTTCGGCACACAGTACTCCTACATCACCAGGCAAACCTGGTCGGGCATTGGCCCGGCAGGGTCTAAAGCTCCCGGAGCTTCGCCTGAAGGCATTGAGGGCGAAGTTTTCACTTCGTTCCGCTACTACTTGCCGTAGTACTCGAAGTAGAAACGGCGCGGCCTTCCCGCCGCGCCGTTTAATTCAACTTTTCGAGGGGCCGCTTTTTCCCTTCGGAATCGCTGCCGGCCCGGTTTTGGCTCACTCTCCTTTTCCGGGCCGGCGGCGCACAACAATTGTTGTCGACAGAAGTCTACTTATTCAATAGAATTTGTCTACTAGATGGCGGCGAACTCGAGGCGCGATTTCCTGCAACAGATTTCCGCGGCCGCTCTGATCACGGCGACACCGGCTGCAATTAGCCGGGCTCTCGCATCGGCCGTACCACTCGTCCCGCAAACGCAGTCCGTGCCGGTTTCCGGCGAAGATGGACTCTTGCTGCGCTCTTTCCGCTTCGTCGATCTCGAAACTCCCGTCGAGTACTTCAATACCTGGCTCACGCCCGTATCCCACTTTTTCGTACGCAATCACATGTTTGAGCCGATTGAGCTCGATGCCCATCAATGGCGCCTTTCCATTGGTGGAGAAGTCGAGAAACCGCTTACTCTTAGCCTTTCCGATTTGTCCAAATTCGAAGCTCATGCCGTCGTGAATACCCTCGAATGCGCTGGCAACGGCCGTGGATTGTTTCGTCCCCAGGTTCCCGGAATTCAGTGGGGCAAAGGCGCGGTCAGCACGGCACGCTTTTCCGGCATTCGTTTGCGAGATCTTTTGCAGCGCGCGGGTGTGAAGCCTACCGGCAAGCACGTCATGTTTCGGGGCCTAGATGAAGTTCCCGGTAAAGTTCCGCCCTTCATTCGCAGTATTCCCATCGAAAAGGCTTTGGACGCCGATAGTCTTGTGGCCACTCATATGAACGGTTCGCCGCTTACCAAGCATCATGGTTTTCCGGCGCGCGCTCTCGTCCCCGGCTGGGTTGGCGCAGCCTCCTGCAAGTGGCTCGCAGAAATCAAAGTTCTCGAATCGGAGTTCGTCGGCAATTTCATGAATCCGGGATATCGCTTTCCCAACCATCCCGTTCAGGCGGGAGAAGCCGTCAAGCCGGAAGACACCCACCCGCTCACGGCATTAAACGTGAAGTCCGTGATCTCAGGTCCGGCCGACAGTTCAAACGTGAAAGCGGGCAAGCTGATCGTACACGGGGCAGCCTGGGCAGGCGAAGCCGATATCACCAAAGTCGAAATCTCAAGCGATGGCGGATCTTCATGGAACGCTGCAAAGCTCACCCACGAGCAAGACCACTACGGGTGGCGCTTGTGGACCTACGATTGGACGCCCCGGAAAGCTGGCGATTACACCATCATGTCGCGCGCCACCGACACCCAAGGCCGAGTGCAGCCCGCCGCCGCCGAGTGGAACCCCAGCGGCTATCTAAATAACGCTATCGATCAGGTGAAGATTCATGTGGCATAAAAGCCAATTCGTTAGCCACGAAGCGGCGACAGAGTGCGGCCCACGGCTCAAGCCGTGGGGGCTAATCCGGGAAAGAAAAAGCCCCGCAGGGGCGAAAGCACTCTTCAGCTTCGCGCTCAGAAGTGCTATCTTCTTGGTGGCATCAGCCACCGCCATTTGCCTTTTGGCCTTCTGGGTGTCTCCGGCTGCCGCCCAAAAAACGGCAACTGCCAACCTCACCGCCGACCTTCCCACCGGCGCCATGCAAGCCAAAGCCACCACCGCTTGCCTGGAGTGCCACGAAGCTCGCATCATTCTCCAGCAGCGCATCAGCAAAGCGGCATGGACCAAAGAAGTCGACAAAATGATCAAGTGGGGTGCCGTCGTCGACCCCGCCGATCGCGATCCCTTGATCGATTACCTGAGTACGAATTTCAGCCCCGATAAACCTCCATACGAACCGCAACGAACTTCGGGCGGCAAGTTTGCGAAATAAGGTCATGTAGGGACAGCCGCCCTCGGCTGTTCAGTCGAGCGTAGCTCGAGCGACCTTTGCGGTTAGGAGCTTTTCAATTGATCAACGGGCAAAGACAGCAAAGCGCTGCCGACCCAATGTCCGCAACTTACTGGGACATTACGGCAGCGCTGCTAATTCTGAGCCCAAACACATCAAGAAACTATAGGAACCGGAGCGGGACTTTTTCTAGTACTCGCTGAGGTTCCTGCATCTTAGTTGGAAATATGCCAAGAAAGGTTTAATCGTTTTACCGACATCCCTGCTAAGCCCTGCCCGGTGTATCCCCTGTACCCTCTGCGTTTAAACTTTTCTCCGGCCTCAGCAAGGGGAACAGAATCACATCCCGGATCGTGTGCGAATCCGTCAGCAACATGGCTAAGCGGTCGATGCCCACTCCCACACCGCCGGTGGGCGGCATGCCATAGGACAATGCGCGGATGTAATCCTCATCCATCAGGTGGGCCTCTTCATCTCCCCGTTCCCGTTCTTTCAGTTGCGCCTCGAATCGCCGCCGCTGATCCTCGGGATCGTTGAGTTCGCTGAATCCATTGGCGAATTCCATCTGACCCGCGAACATCTCAAAGCGCTCCGTCCAGTCGGGCTCGTCTGGTTTCTGCTTTGCGAAGGGCGAGACCGCAAGGGGAAATTCGTAAATGATCGTGGGCTGGATCAACTGTTCCTCGGCAACCGCCTCGAACAGCGCAGCGATGTTCTTTCCGTTCGGCGCATTCGGATCGTATGCCATGTGTGCGTGCGCGGCATTGAAGCGACCCATGAGTTTCTCGACGCCTTCCGCTGAGGAGAAGTCGATCATCTCTGGCTTCGCTCCTGCCGCCTGTGGCCAGAACTTAATGATGGCTTCACGCATGGTCAGGCGCTGCCAATTTCCCCAATCAAGTTCGTGCTCGCCCCACTTCGACTTAGTTGTGCCGTTGATCGCCTTCGCAGCCTCCAGTACGACTTCCTGCGTAAGGCTCATGATGCCTGCGTAGTCAGTGTAAGCTTGATACGCCTCCAGCATGGTGAATTCAGGATTCCAGCGCCATCCCAGACCTTCGTTGCGAAAATTGCGATTGAGCTCGTAGACGCGATCGAGTCCGCCCACAATCAGCCGCTTCAGATAGAGTTCGAGCGCGATGCGCAGGTAGAGATCGATATCGAGCGCATTGTGATGGGTAATGAATGGCCGCGCCACGGCGCCGCCCGCGATCGCCTGCAGGATCGGAGTTTCGACCTCAACGAAATCATGGGAATCGAGCGTATGCCGCACCGACTGCACCAGGCGGCTGCGCTTCAAAAAAACATCGCGCACTTCCGGATTCACCACCAGATCCACATACCGCTGCCGATATCGCAACTCAACATCAGTAAGCCCATGCCATTTCTCCGGCAGCGGCAGCAGGTCTTTACTGAGAAACGTGATCTCTTCCACGTGCACCGTCAGCTCGCCCGTGCGCGTGCGAAACAAGTATCCGCTCACGCCGATGTGATCGCCTAGATCGAGCAATTTGTACAACTCGAATCCTTTTTCCCCGACCGCATCTTTCTTCACATAGATCTGGAGCCGCCGACCACCCTGCTGCAAATGGCAGAATCCGGCCTTGCCCATCAGCCGGATTGCCATAATGCGCCCTGCAACGCGCACATTTACCCTGGAACTCTCAAGTTGCTCGGCTGACTTGTCTGAATACTCCGTCAGAGTCTGAGGAATCGTATGAGTGAACTCGTACTTAGTGCGGTAGGCAGGCTGGCCAAGCGCTTCAATCTGTCTGAGCTTTGCCAGCCGCTGCGCGTAAATATTCTCGTCGAGTGCCAAGAGAACCTCTCGTTGGAAAAGAGGAAACAGCGATTATAAACAATGCCCCGATCAGCTCTGCGCGGCGTCATCCCGAGACGCAGCTTGAGGCGTTTGCGCGGCGTCCGAGCCGCGCGCCGAAATCCCGAACATGGCGAGGACCCCGAGGCGGAGCGAGGGACCTCCTGGTGCTGACACTGCGCGGGAGATCCCTTGGCCCGCTGGGAGGAACGCCGGCCTTCAGGATGACGCCCCAAAGCACGATTGTGTACCATAGTACAATGGTACAATGGTACAAATGATTGATGATTCCAAGCTCCTCATCGAGCGCGTCCAGACTGGCGTCCGCATCGAAAAGCGGCTGCTCAAAATTCTGAAAGCCTTCGCTGAGTATCATGATATGAGTCTTGGCGATCTCCTTGAAGGCATCGTGCTCCACGCCTTCGACGGCAAAACGCCTTTCAGCCCCGCCTCGCTCGAGCGTATTAAGGAGCTGAAACGCTTCTACGATTTCGATCTCGATTCCAGTGCCAGCCATCGCCTGAGAGAAATTAAATCCCAACCCGCAAGGAAACGCGGAGCAAACAAATAGAGCGCACTATGACAAAGCGAATGAAACTCGCCCTGTGGGTCCTTCAATGGACACTCGGCATCGTCATCCTGATTGAAGCCGTTCTTTTCATCCTGCCCAGCGCCCGCCACGATTTTGCCCGCACCCATATGCCAAACATCATTCGACTGGTTCTTGGATGGGGCGAGATTATCGGGGCGCTACTCGTGCTAATCCCGCGAACCGCGCGTCAGGGAGCATGGCTGCTGGTTGCCATCTTCATTCTCGCCATCGCCGTACATCTGCTGCATGGATTGTTCAACGTCGGTGCTCTCGCTATCTATGCTGCCGCAGCGTGGACTGTTGCCGCTGCCAACGAAGGGAAGAGTTGACTGATGCTTCTACTTGGCAATCTGTCACTCTCTTTCATCGCGGGACTCGGTCTCATGTCTGCGCACGAATGGCAAGCAGGGCACCAGATTAGTCGCACCGGCAGCTTCGATTTGCCCTGCAGCGCCGGGACTGCATTGCCGCTGTTCAGTCCGGAAGGGGAGAAGCACTGGGTTCCGGGCTGGGATCCGCACCCGGTTTTCCCAACGACCGCTGCATTCGCCCGCGATACAGTTTTCCGGGAAGGGAAGAGCGACGAACAAGCCCTGTGGACTATTGTCGACGCCGATCTCCACGCGCACAGAGCGGAATACGTGCGCGTAGCGCCGGCGTCCCACACGGCACACATTATTGTGAAGGTCGAGTCGGCAGGGCGCGAGAAGAGCAGAGTGACAGTAAATTACACGGTTACAGCATTCGGAAAGAATTCAGAGAAACTGTTGGGTGGGTTTTCGGAAGAAGCGTACGCGGAAAAAATGAAGAACTGGCAGCGCTGGATCACGGCGTTTCTTAACAGTCAGAAGTAACGACGCTTCGAAACTTTGTCATTCCGACGCCGGCGAGCGAGAGCGAGCCAGGAGAGCCTGCCCTGAGCTGAAGGCGAAGCGAATCTGCTTCTTCGCCAATTTCGCGGTGCTGTCCTAATAATGCTAGGACACTACCAATTTCGCCACCCCCTTGAACTCCACTGCCCCGAGCATTAGTATGGTTTGTTCCATACCGACAGAGCCGGAATATGCCGCAAAATTACGTCCCCATCTTCATCTTCATAGCAATCATTCTCATTCTTCTGCCACTTACGCTGCTGGCCGCGAAGCTGGTGCGGCCCGAGAATCCAAGCAAGACAAAACTGATGCCCTACGAATGCGGCATCGATCCCGTTTCCGACTCCCGCGGCCGCTACACGGTGCGCTATTACATCATCGCCATTCTGTTCGTCGTCTTCGACGTAGAAACCATCTTCCTGTTTCCTTGGGCGGTGAAGTTCAAAGCGCTGGGATTATTCGGCTTCGTTGAGATTCTGATTTTCTTGGCCATCCTGATCGCTGGCTACGTCTGGGTGTGGAAAAAAGGCGCCCTGGAGTGGGTATAGACCCTGTTGGGGCAGCCGCCCCCGGCTGTCCAGCGGAGACTAGCTCGGCAGACTTCTGAGCCGAATCATATCGCAAACGCAGAAGAGCCGCCCGCGATTGACACCTTCCTCTCAAGCTGATAAAAGTGAACGTTCTCCCGAAGTCTGCTCGTAGCGGTCAGTTTGCGCGTTCGCGACATGCCGGAGGAAACCAAACCGCCCTCACAGTCCTCGCCGCCAGGCGAGGTGAAACCCGCGACTGAAAAACCTGCCGCCACGCCCGCAACTCCTGCCGCCAAACCCGCGGCTCCCGCGAAACCTGCTGCTCCCGCACCCACTCCGTGGGATTCGCCCATGATAGCCAAGCTCAAGCGCTCGTACGGTTCCGGCATCGAGCCGCTGACTTACCTCGGCCAGCACTACATGATCGTCGACCGCTCGCTCATCCCCGAGATTCTTCAGGTCCTGCGTAACGAGGAGCAGTTCGACTACTGCGTCGATATCACAGCGGTTCACTATCCGCAGCGCGAGAAGCAGTTCGACGTCATCTGGGTTCTCTATTCCTTCCCGCGCAACGAGCGCATTCGTGTGAAAACTTTAACTAAAGATGGCGAATCCCTGCCGAGCTCAATTCCGCTGTGGGCGGCCGCCAACTGGCTGGAGCGCGAAGTCTACGATATGTTCGGCATCAAGTTTGACGGGCATCCCGATTTGAAACGCATTCTTTTGCCCGAGGGCTGGAAAGGCTATCCCCTGCGCAAGGATTACGGTATTTTGCAGCAGGACAACGAATGGGTTCAGATCAACCTGGGAATTGAAAGCGGGCAATGATGCTTAACTCTTGACGACGGCTTGGCACTGTCATCCTGAGCCGCGTTTTTTGCCGCGAAGGATCTATGTATTTTTTCGAAGCATGGGCGCCTGCGACAAATTACATAGATCCCTCGCTTCGCTCAGGATGACAAACCATAAATGAAACCGATGTTCGGCAACCGAGGGCAACTGACCACCAGCAGCGATTAATCACCGAAGCATGCCTGATCCCACTTCACTCTCGCCGCTCGATCTCGACACTCCCGACAAGACTTTTCTTGACGCGAACGAGCTAATCATCAACATGGGACCACAGCATCCCGCCACGCACGGCGTGTTGCGCGTCATTCTGCGGCTCGACGGTGAAAAAGTTCTCGGACTCGAGTGCGTCATCGGCTATCTGCACCGCGGCGTGGAAAAAATTGGCGAGAACCGCACCTACGCGATGTTCAATCCCTACGTCGACCGAATGGATTACGTCGCTGCCGTTTCGAACGGTCTGGGCTATTGCGAAGCGGTCGAAAAGCTGCTCGCCATTGAAGCTCCGCCACGCGCGCAGCATGTGCGTGTGATTCTTACGGAACTCAATCGCCTCACCAGCCACCAGCTCTGGTTGGGCACTCATGCACTTGATATAGGCGCGATCACGCCGCTGTTCTATACCTTCAGAGACCGCGAAGAGATTTTAAAGATTTTCGAAAAATACTGCGGTGCGCGCCTGACCACACATGCATTCCGTATCGGCGGATTGCAGTACGAGACCTATAGCGGTTTCGAGAGGGAAGTAAAAAATTTTCTGGCTTTCTTCCGCCCCAAGATCGACGAATATGAAGAACTGCTCACCACCAACCGCATTTGGCTCGAGCGCACCAGGGGCATCGGAAAGATTTCCGCCGAAGACTGCATCGCCTTGGGTGTCACCGGCCCGGTGCTCCGCGCCAGCGGCGTGAAGTGGGACCTGCGCAAGGCTCAGCCCTACGCCAACTATAAAAACTTTGATTTCGAAATTCCCATAGGGGAGAACGGTGACACGTACGATCGGTATATCGTGCGCAT
Organism: Candidatus Sulfotelmatobacter sp.; assembly: GCA_030045935.1. Taxonomy (GTDB): domain Bacteria; phylum Acidobacteriota; class Terriglobia; order Terriglobales; family Acidobacteriaceae; genus Sulfotelmatobacter. The sequence goes on along the minus strand of JASIEN010000711.1, from coordinate 5,252 downwards.
GGCTGAGATGCGCCAGTCCGTGCGCATCATCGAGCAGGCGGTTGACGCGCTTCCAGAAGGGCCAATCATGGCTAAGGTCCCGAAAGTCATAAAGCCGCCGGTCGGCGAGGTTTATCATTCGATAGAAGCCCCCAAAGGCGAGCTGGGATACTTCATTGTCAGTGACGGATCCACTCAGCCGTATCGCGTGCGCGTCCGCCCGCCGTCGTTTGTGAATCTGCAAGCGCTCGACACCATGTGCCGCGGCCAGCTCGTGGCCGATGTGATCGCGGTCATCGGCACCCTCGACATTGTTCTCGGCGAGGTGGACCGATAGCTTTTTGGGGGGCGCAGCGCTTTAAGCGCTGCGATGAAAAATCTGGGTGATCTGCGGCATTATCAGCCGAGGGTCACCGTGGCCGCTGACAGTCAGCGTGGAAGAGCGGCGCTTTAGCGCCGCGTAAGCGAAGGATAAGAATCAGGGCTTTAGCCCCGGTCGACTTGAATGCACGACCTAATCCAATACGTCCAGTCCTATCTTGATCCCAACGTCAAGGTCACCCCCGGCGCCGCCGGCAACATGTTCTGGGCCTTTGTCTACATCATGTTGGTTTTTTTGGGTCTTTCCGTCGCTGTGATCGCGATGAACTGGCTGGAGCGCAAAATTCTGGCGCACATGCAAGTTCGCCTCGGCCCCATGCGTGTCGGTCCGCACGGCCTTCTCCAGCCAATCGCCGACGCCCTGAAGCTTCTTCTAAAAGAAGACTTGATCCCCGCTGGCGCCGACAGTTTTGTCTTCTGGTTCGCGCCTTTCATCGTCGTGCTGGCGGCCTTCTGCGTTTTCGTAGTAGTGCCCTTTGGCCCGCAGCACGCCATCACCGATATGAATATCGGTATTCTGTTCATGCTCGGCGTTTCTTCCTTAAGCGTTCTTGGCGTCGTGATGGCTGGCTGGGCCTCGAACTCGCACTATCCGCTCATCGGCGCGTTGCGCTCCAGCGCGCAGATGGTTTCCTACGAAATCGCTATGGGATTGGCAGTGATTTCGGCCATTCTCATGACTAGCCTCAACGCGACTGGCACCGGAACCCTTAGCATGATCGGCATCGTCGAGGCGCAGAAGGCGCAAGGCGAGTGGTTCATCTTCAAATTCTTTCCCCTCGGCCTGATCGCCTTCTTCATCTTCGCCGTCGCCATGGTCGCGGAAACCAACCGCGCTCCCTTCGATCTGGCCGAAGCCGAATCCGAACTCACCGCCGGATTCCACACCGAATACAGCGGCTTCCGCTGGTCGTTGTTCTTTCTGGGTGAGTACACGGCGATGATCGCCGTCTCCTCAATTGCTGTCACCCTCTGGTTGGGCGGATGGCTGCGCCCGTTCCCCAATTTGCTCAACAGCCCGACTTGGGACACGCTTTTCTCTTACGTGCCCGGCGCTACATTCCTGTTCCTTGCAGCGATTTGCTTCTACAACGTTGCGCGCATGCCGAAGCATCCATACTTCCGCATTCAGACCATGGGCCTGGGCGCATTCGGCGCTGCCCTCGCGTTAATCGGCCTCATCTTATTTATTCCTGTCGTCAGCGTGCGCGTTCAAGATATTTTCTGGTTTACCGCGAAAGTTGCCGGCTTCCAATATCTTTATATCTGGTATCGTGGCACGTTCCCGCGATATCGTTTTGACCAGCTCATGCACTTGGGATGGAAGGTGCTGCTTCCTCTCGGGCTAGGAGTTCTCATTCTGACTGCGGGAGTGGGATTGTTGCAAATAAAATCATGACGCCCGTTGCTACACCATTTTTCTTTTATTTGCTGGCGGCCACCATGCTGATCGGCGGCATTCTGGTGATCACGTGCAAGAACGCCGTTCACTCGGCGCTGGCGCTGATCGTCACTCTGCTGGCACAAGCTAATATTTACTTGATGCTCTATGCGCCATTCGTTGCCGGCGTGCAGATCATTCTTTATGCCGGCGGGATCATGGTGCTCTTCCTGTTCGTGATCATGCTCGTCAACATCGACCGCGCCATGAAGGAGCGCCAATTCAACAGCCAGTGGTGGGTCGGAATCATCGCCGCCACAGCCTTGGGCGGTTTGTTCATCGCCGTTTATACAAAAGGGAAAAGCATCTTCCCTGAACGCATACCGTCGATCGCCGAAGGCGAAAACACGCAACGCGTGGCGACTCTGCTCTACGGACAATACATGTTCGCCTTCGAGATCGCGTCGCTGCTACTTTTGGTCGCGATTATCGGAGCGGTGGTGATGGCAAAAAAGAGAATTTGACGTGGAAGAGCGGCCCTTTAGGGCCGCGCTAAGGCTTTCTCGATCAATGAGGCTTTAGCCGCGGAAAAAAAGCTCGGGACTGAGCAACTAAACATGGACGCACTGCTACACATCACGACACTGCACTACCTGGTCCTCGGCGCGGCGCTATTTCTGCTCGGCGTCATCGGCGTGCTCACCCGGCGCAACGTGGTGATCGTGCTGATGTCGATCGAGCTGATTCTGAATGCTGTGAACCTGAACCTGATTGCGTTTTCCCGCATGTGGGGAGGGCTGCACGGGCAGATTTTCGCAATTTTCGTCATCACCGACGCCGCCGCGGAAGCCGCTGTCGGCCTCGGCATCCTGATCGCCTTTTTCCGTAACAAAGAGACGGTCAACATCGACGAAGTGAATTTGTTGAAGTGGTGAGAGGCAGTACCCGAGTCGGGGATCGAGTAGCAGGTAGCACGACTACGTCTGTCATCCTGAGCGCGTCTTTCGCGCGAAGGATCTATGCAACTCGCAGGGTCTTGAAATAATGGATTGCGAGAAACTGCAATAGATTCTTCGCTCGCTCAGAATGACAAGAGCGATAGCGACGTCCGAGCTCATGACCGGCGGTGCGTCACAAACGAAGAACGACTAGCGACCAACGACTGACGACATGTTTCTATCCCACATCTACCTGATCCCGCTCCTGCCCGCCTTCGGCGCAGCGATCATGTTCTTTTTCGGACGCAAGCTGCAGAAGGTGAGCGTCAGCGCTGTCTGTGTCGGCGTGGTTGTGCTCGCATTTCTCTTCGCCTGCGGTGCGGTCTGGCAGTACACGGCGTGGTCAGCCCAACCGGAAAACCTCCACAAGCCTTATCAAACAATCGTCTACACCTGGCTCGGCAGCGGCACCGGCCAATTAACCTACACGCTTCACGACGGCACGCAGGCGCCCTTCCACGCCGACGCCGGATTTCTTCTCGACCCGCTCTCCAGCATTTGGCTCCTTTTCGTGACCGGCGTGGGCATGTTGATCCACATTTATTCCATGGGATACATGGCCCACGAAGGCGGCTACTACCGCTTCTTCGGATATCTCAACCTCTTCATGTTCTCCATGCTCACGCTCATTCTGGCGAACAATTACGTTCTGCTGTTCGTCGGGTGGGAGGGCGTGGGCTTGTGCTCGTATTTGCTGATCGGCTTTTATTTCCATCGCAAATCGGCCACTGACGCGGGAAACAAAGCCTTCATTGTCAACCGTATCGGCGATGCTGGATTTATCCTCGGTATGTTTTTCATCGCCTGGTATTTCGGCTCGCTCCGCTTCACCGAAGTCACGCATCTCGCGCACAGCGGAAAATTCGCCATCGGCGATCCGATTATCACCGCCGCTACTCTTCTTTTGTTTGTCGGAGCCTGCGGCAAGTCCGCCCAGATTCCGCTCTACGTCTGGCTTCCCGATGCCATGGAAGGCCCCACGCCCGTCTCCGCACTCATCCATGCTGCAACTATGGTGACTGCCGGCGTGTATATGGTTGCGCGCTCAAACGCCCTATTCGTCCTCGCTCCAGCTTCGATGAAAACCGTCGCCATCGTCGGCGCGCTCACGGCGATCTTCGCCGCATCGATTGGACTTGTACAAAACGACATCAAGCGCGTGCTTGCCTACTCGACGGTCTCGCAACTCGGCTATATGTTCCTCGCTCTCGGAGTCGGAGCGTTCGCCGCCGGCGTCTTCCACGTCTTTACCCACGCATTCTTCAAAGCCCTGCTGTTTCTGGGTGCAGGCAGCGTCATTCACGCCATGTCGGGCGAGCAGGACATGCGCAACATGGGCGATCTCGGCCATCGCATTCCCATTACCTACCGCACCATGTTGATCGCCACGCTGGCCATCACCGGTATTTTCCCCTTCGCTGGATTTTTCTCCAAAGACGCAATTCTCTGGGAGACCTGGTCGCGCGAAGGTGGAGCGTACCGCTTTCTGTGGTACGTCGGCTATGCCACGGCGTTGATGACGGCGTTCTACATGTTCCGCCTGATGTATCTCACGTTCAGCGGCCGCCCGCGCATGAGCCATGAGATCGAGCACCACGTTCACGAATCTCCCGTTTCAATGACCGGCCCGCTGGTCGCGCTCGCATTTTTCGCATTGGTAGCGGGATGGCTTGGCTGGCCGCACAGCCTCGGCGGATCAGATCGATTTACGAATTATTTAGAGCCGGTTTTCGCGGGTGAAGCGCAGGTACTCACCGAAGAAGGCCGCGCGGCTCAACTTGCAGCCGGAGAAAAAGAAGAAGAGAAGAATACCGGCACTGAATGGTTATTGATGGGCCTTTCGCTGGCTGCCGCGGGTGCGGGCTGGCTCTTGGCACGCCGTGCGTATCATAATGCCGACAAGAATTACAGTGAGCCGATCGCCGCTGCCGCACCGCCGGTTTACGACACGCTGCTGCACAAATATTACGTCGACGAAGGCTACGATTACGTTTTCACCGGCCGCCGCAAAGTCGGCAACGTGCGCCTCGGCGTGCTCGGCCTCGGAGAAGCATCGGCCTGGTTCGATACCCACGTCATCGATGGCCTGGTGAACTTCGCCGGATGGCTCACTCGCCTGACGGCCACGATCTCTTCCTGGTGGGACAAGTGGATCATCGACGGCATCGGCGTCAACGGGCCGGCAATTCTCGCGCGAATGCTGTCGTATCCCGCGCGTCTTTTCGAATGGGGCCTGGTGCAATGGTATGCGCTGGTGATGACCGCCGGGCTGGTCGGGTTTGTTGTGTATTACGTCTATCACTGAGCTATTAGCTCTTAGCTCTTAGCCTTTAGCCAAACCGCAGAGGCTAAGGCTTCAAAGCTAAAAGCTAAGAGCTAATAGCTAAGAGCTAGAAATGTACAACCACATCCTCTCCATCATTCTCTTCACGCCGCTGGTCGGCGCCATCGTTCTCCTGTTTGTTCCCAAGGAGAACAAAGACGCCATCCGCTGGATCGCCAACATCTTCGCC
>JASIEN010000710.1 GCA_030045935.1 Candidatus Sulfotelmatobacter sp. | reverse complement strand
CAAAGCGAGTCACAGATGCAGCAGTCGATCGTCCGCGCATCGGCAGAAATGGATAGCGCCGTGCGCAACATGCAACAGGAGGAGCAACGTCTATTGGTAGAGCGGCAGGCGCGCTCCCGGCTTTTGTTCCGTCTGGCTGTCACCTTTTGCGTCATTGCGTTTTTGATAGCCATCACCCTGCTCGGCCTGCACTATTACCTGCTGAATGGCGAGTTGCACGCTCGCCAGAACGCTGAGGAAGCCTTGCGCCACCTCAATGCACGGTTACTTGATATCCAGGACAGTGAGCGCCGCCGCATATCACGCGAACTGCACGATGGACTCGGGCAGTATCTTGCCGCGGCCAAGATGCGATTGGAGGCGGCACGCAGAGAACTCCCAGCCAACGACAACCTCGCAAAATCCGTGGAAATTGTCGAGCAGACAATCTCCGAGGCGCGAACCATATCGCACCTGCTGCATCCACCTCTGCTCGATGAAATTGGCTTCGCTTCGGCGGCCACATGGTATGTGGAGGGATTCTCTGAACGCAGTGGGATTCAGGTGAATTTGAATCTTCCCGCCAAACTAGGCAGACTGCCGGGTCCGATCGAGCTGACGCTATTTCGCGTGCTGCAGGAAGCTTTGACGAATATTCATCGCCACTCCGGAAGCCGCAAGGCTGACATCGAGGTGGTATTGCTTCAGTCAGAGATTAAACTGAGCGTCATTGATTACGGACACGGCATGGACTCAAGCGTCCTTCGGCGCTTTGAAAGCAACGAAGGCTATTTGGGAGTTGGCCTCACTGGCATGAAGGAGCGGCTACGGGAACTCGGCGGCCGCATGGTCGTTCAATCCGATGCCACGGGAACCACGATCACCGCAACTCTGCCACTCGATAACTCCATACTACTTGACGTAAAACGCACGGCTGTCCCTGCGCGGGCGTGATCGTCGCAGGAAAGTGCCCGCAGTGGCAGAGCCTGGCCCATCAGAATAGAGGACTCTAACCAGACAAAGGACTCTAACCAGACGCTGGACTACGACAAGGCACCAATGCCCCGCTTGCTCTCACTCAATGTCGGTCTTCCACGCGACGTGACATGGAACGGAAAGACCGTCCACACCGCGATCTGGAAATCTCCCGTGAAGGACCGAAGAATGGTGCGCAAGCTCAATATTGTTGGCGACGGGCAAGGCGATCTCGCTGGTCATGGCGGGGAACAGCGCGCCGTCTTTGTTTATCAGATGGACTCGTATCACTACTGGGAACGCATCCTCGCACGTAGTGACTTCGTCTTTGGCCAGTTCGGAGAAAACTTCACGGTTGAGGGACTCCCTGATAACGAGGTATGCATTGGCGATCGATACCGCATCGGCAACGCGATATTTGAAGTCTCACAGCCGCGAGTAACCTGCTATCGCGTCGGCATCCGCATGAATGAACCTCGAATGCCCTCGCTTCTCGTAGCCCATCACAGACCGGGATTTTACTTCCGCGTGTTGCAGGAGGGAGAAGTCGGTACAGGCGACGACATCGCAAAAATTGCTGACGGTCCAGAAAGAATGACAGTGACCGACATTGACGCACTCCTATATTTGCCGGGACAGACCAGCGAGCAACTACAACGCGCTCTGCGCATTCCTGCACTCAGCAAAGGTTGGCAGGGTTCGTTCCAGGCAATGCTCCATCAAGACTTGGGCTCCAAAACCACGGTTGGGAATCCGGGACTCGCCGAGGAGGAGCAAGCGCCAGCATGGCCGGGCTTTCGACCGATGCGAGTGGCGAATATTCACAAGGAAAGCGATAGCGTAACTTCATTCGTTCTTAAGCCCGCCGATGGGCAACCACTCCCCGCCTTCCAGCCGGGTCTATTTGTTGTTTTGCGCTTGCCTCTCGATCCAGGCAAACCGCCCGTCCTTCGCAGCTATTCGCTTTCTGATCTGCCGGCAGCCGACCATTTCCGCATCAGCGTCAAGAGCGAATTGAACGGGATTGGTAGTTCATTTCTGTACAACCGTACACACGAAGGCGACGTGTTGGATGTGAGTGCACCGCGAGGAAGCTTCACTCTGCATGCTGGCCAAAGTCCCGTGGTTCTGTTGAGCGCGGGAGTGGGCGCAACGCCAGTGATGGCGATGCTGCACGCACTCGCCTCCGAAGCCTCGCAACGAGAGATTTGGTGGATCTATGGGGCGCGCAACCGCATCGAGCATCCATTCGCAGAAGAATCACGTTCACTGCTGAAACAGCTCTCTCGGGGACGAGCATATATCGTTTACAGTAAGCCCACTGCCGCCGACCGCGTCGGCGTAGACTTCGATGCTCCGGGGCACATTGACACAACATTGCTCAAGAGAATTGGCGTCCCGCAGAATAGTGACTTCTATCTGTGTGGCCCGGCTTCATTCCTGCAGAATATGCGCGATGGGCTGCGAACCTGGGGTGTGCCCACAGCGAATGTACACACGGAAATCTTCGGCACTCTCGATACGATTACCCCTGGTATGGCGCGGGTTGATCACACGCCTCACCTGCCACAAGGGCAGCCCGGATCTGGCCCGGCAATCTCATTCGCGCGCAGCGGAATTACCGCCGCCTGGGATCCGAAATTCGCGAGCTTGCTTGAACTGGCCGAGGCGTGCGACGTTCCGGTCCGATGGTCGTGCCGGACCGGAGTCTGCCACACCTGCATGAGTGGCCTGATTTCCGGATCGATTGTCTATAACCCTGAACCGCTGGAGAGGCCCGCTCCCGGGAATGTGCTCGTATGCTGTTCCCAGCCCACCGCGGATGTCACTCTGGATCTTTGAGAGCGACAACCTTTGAGAGAAACGAAAGGAATCCCATGCGTTCTGATATCGTCCCCGGAGGCATTTTCCCCGACTACCAACTGCCCGATCACACCAACACTCAGCGCAAGCTGAGCGAACTGCAGGGCGACGATCCGCTTATCCTCA
>JASIEN010000709.1 GCA_030045935.1 Candidatus Sulfotelmatobacter sp. | reverse complement strand
AGCTTCATGATGAGCTTCTGTTCGCGGACCGTTTCCTGCTTCCACCCGCCCCTCAGCCTGCGCTCGATTAATTGTGGATCGTGCTTATAGAAGTAGCCAATAGTGGAGACAGCGAAGGCAAACATAATTACGAAGTAGACCCAGCCCTGCCAAAACCTGAAGGAGCCAGCGGGAAGGAATAGAAAGCACCCCCACATAACTGGCATAAATAAGAAGCGGAGGATCAATCTCGATTTGAGAGTCATCGGAGAACTCCCGTGGTTCGATCAGCGTTCGACCCCCGCTAATTGTCGCGCGCGGGCAACGGGCGGGCAGTGATGGCAGTCACCTGAATCGGTGCCCGGTTGGTTGTAGGCTCATTAAGCGGACTCGCACGCCATCACCCAATGTATCGAAGGCCCTCTACGATTGGTGTGTGCGAGACCGATGTACAGGGTATGCCGCGCTGAGGCAGCCGACCATCACCGCAACCATGAAGCACAACAACTCCGTCGGCCACTTGAGTTTTAGAAGCATCTGAAAACCTTCGCCGCCAGCGGTATGCACTAGAAGAAAAACAAAGGCGAACGCGGCGATCGACCGCAACGCCCATCCCACGATGCAGAGCACAATCGACTCGCGCGACGAGGTTATTGCCTTCGAGTTCGCGACTGGCAAATGCTTGGGGCCCCTCGCGCCATTGCCCCGGTTAAATGGACAAGCCCTCGTGTTTTTCCCGAACTGAACCGATTACCTGAAATCCGCGACAAATATCGAAATGGCATACGAGGTACGGTGTTTGCAAGGTTTTGTCTCACCCTGTCTGAATGACGACAAACCGGAAGTTGAGCGACCGCCCAGAATTACTTCCGGATTGCCGACCATACGGGAATTGGCGGTTTGATAGGCCGTGGAACTGAGTCAACTCCGGTTGGCAAACAGAGCGTTCCTTGAATGACCCAAGCTTTTTAGAGCGAAAGATCTGAAGCTGTCTATGACCGGAGCCCGAGTCCCTTTACGAACGGCCATACCGATTTCAGACATCGGTATCCGATCTACGATGTTACAGGCGACTACCGAGGCAACGCTATGTTTGACTGCCGATAAGGGCAAAATGGCGACACCCATGTGGGCGTCCACCAGCGAGATCAGCATTGAGAGCTCTGCCGCTGTCTGCGAAATATTGGGAACAATTCTGGCATCGCGAAGCATTCCGAAGATTAGATCGTAGAATCCAGGGGCATAGGTACGCTCATACAACACAAAGTTCTGACCCGACAATTCGCTCAGGCGCACCCTTTTCCTTTTTGCGAGTTCATGGGACCTGGGTACCACAAGTACGAACCGCTCGCGATGCACCGTGACAACCTCGAGGGCCGAGTGCTCGCCGATCGGCAGACGAAAAAATCCAATGTCGAGCGAACCTTCCTCCAACATCTTTACCTGATCCGCGGTCGGGATAGCGCGCAAAGAGAACTGTACTTCGGGATTTGACTTTCTAAACCGTCGAATTATGTTGGGCACAATCTCACTTCCCACAGTTGAGATGAAGCCGATCCGCAATACTCCCAGTTTCCCATTGGCAGCCAGCCTCGCGCTCCGCACCGCTTGCTCTAATTGCGACAGCGCTGCAGCGGCATCATCGCGAAATGCGAAGCCAGCCGCGGTGAGCGTTGTCTTTCGTCGGTTCCGCTCGAAGAGTCGTACGCCGACCTCCTCCTCAAGAGCTCGAATCTGAAGGCTTAGGGCTGGTTGGCTGAGATGAATCAACTCCGCAGTACGCCCGAAGTGCAGAGTCTCGGCGATGGAGAGAAACGAGCGAATTTGACGAAGTTCCATTCGCGTTTTACTAATTTGCTCAGCTTATCACAGTGAGCAAAACAAACAATGACACTAATTACTGCCAGAAACCTCCAATCGAGTGTGTACCAAAAAGGCAGTCCAGATGGGCACAGAAAAGGACAAAGATATGAAATTTAATTTCTTGCAGAAGCAAACCTCACGCCGCGATATTTTGCGAGGTTCGGTCGCGCTGGCCGGCAGCGCCTTCCTGGCGCACCTCGTTCCCCCGACGTTGCTCCGCGCCTCCGCAGCACCGCACGCACAAGAGCCGTCGCCGGCCGACCTGCGCGCGAAAATGCGCGCCTGGTTCAACGCTTTTCCCCTCGAAACGCAAAAACTTGCTGACAACATCACGATGTTCTCCGGTCCCGGGGGAAGCGTGGTGGTCCTCAACGGCCCGGACGGCAAATTCATGGTGGACAGTTTCGTTGCGCCCGCCTGGCCCAGGCTCAAAAAGGCTCTCGATGGCCTTGGCAACGCGCCGGTGAAATACGTCGTTGACACTCACTGGCACTTCGACCACACCGACAACAACGCTCATCTTCACGCCGCAGGAGCGACAGTCCTTGCGCACGAAAACACAAAGAAACGCATGTCCGAGCCGCATGATTTGTCCGTCTTGTATAGAGGAGCAGATGGCACGCTCTTCGATGTGCATTTCGACCCCTCGCCCGCGGAGGCCTTGCCGCAGCAGACCTTCCCCGAAAGTTACAAGTTGCAAGCCAATGGGGAAACCCTCGCGCTGCAGCACTTTGCTGTCGCGCATACGGACGGGGACATCTATGTTCATTTTCAAAACGCCAACGTGATTCAGATGGGCTATCTGTTTTTCAATGGCATGTACGCCTACATCGACGCCGGCACGGGCGGCAACATCAGCGGCATGATTGCCGCCGCTGACGACATTCTCTCGCTCGCCGACAATGACACCAAGATTGTTCCCGGGCACGGGCCACTC
>JASIEN010000708.1 GCA_030045935.1 Candidatus Sulfotelmatobacter sp. | reverse complement strand
CATCGTGTAAAATGGGTGTGCTGAGCGGGAGTAACTCAGCGGTAGAGTGCGACCTTGCCAAGGTCGAAGTCGCGGGTTCAAATCCCGTCTCCCGCTCCAGATCTTTTGTCCTGTGTCTCATCAATTATCGCTAGACGCCCTGCCGGCAGTTGGACATTTCTGCTCTGAAACGCTAAGTTAAGGCATAGAGGCGCGGTACCCAAGTGGTAAGGGAGAGGTCTGCAAAACCTTTATGCGTCGGTTCGATTCCGACCCGCGCCTCCAGATTCTAGCCGTCCCGCCGAGCGCCGTCTCCCATTTCCGCACTTCACCCCATTTCCGGAAACACACACTTTCGTGTTTCTGCCCTCACAGCTTCATTTCAGCGTTCTCTAACTAGAATGAGGCTCTAGTCGGCTCTAATTAAGGTCCATTTATGAGGATTCTGATAGCGGAAGACGATGCCGCGCTGGCCGGTTTTGTGCGCCAGGGCTTGCAAAACGAGCACTACACGGTTGACGTCGCTGAAGACGGCGAGCAGGCGCGGAATATGGGCGGCGAACACGAATACGACCTAATCATCCTGGATTTGAACTTGCCCAAGCTCGATGGCGTGAGCGTGCTGCGGCATTTGCGGCTGAAGCGTCCGAGCCTGCCGGTTCTGGTGCTGACGCAGAGGCAGAAGGTCGAAGACCGGGTGCAGTGTCTGGATACGGGAGCTGACGATTATCTGGCTAAGCCATTTTCGTTCTCTGAGCTTTCGGCGCGCATTCGCGCCCTGGTGCGGCGCAGCCATTTGCCTTCTGAGGCGGTGCTGGAAGTGGAAGATCTCCGGCTGGATCGCGTCGAGCATCGTGCCGAGCGGGCAGGAAAACGGATCGACCTGACTTCGAAAGAGTTCGCCTTGCTCGAATACCTCATGCGCAACGCCGGACGGCAGGTGTCGCGGGCCATGATCATCGAGCACGTATGGAACCTGACATTCGATACCACGACCAATGTCGTCGATGTGTACATCAATTATTTACGCAGGAAAGTCGACGACGGCCACTCGCGGAAGCTGATCCACACCGTAAGGGGAGTGGGATACGAACTGCGGGGAACCGGGGTGCCGGCGTGAGTGCAGGCACGCGAATCGCTGCCGCCGAGGCGTTATTGCAGAGTCGGGCCCGCAGTCCGCTGGGGCAACTGCTGCATGCGTTGAATCAGCCACTGACCGGATTGCAGTGTTCGATGGAGGTCGCTTTGGCAGCTCCACGCACGGTCGAACAATACCGGCAGGGATTGCGCGATGGCTTGGAGCTAACCTCACGCATGCGCTCTCTGGTGGAGGCGATTCGCGAAGTTGTGGATGGGCAGGAAAGAACCCCTGGAGGGCTGGAAGTCTTCGAACTGGCGTCTCTTTTGCGGGACACTTTGCGCGACCTGGGGCCAGTGGCAGAACAGAAACGAATTCGCATTACAGTCAACGCCCAAGGGTCTGCAACGGTGCGAGCTGAGCGGCGAAGATGGGCGGTGCTGCTATTTCAGAGTCTGGAGGCGGTTATCAGTCTGGCCGCTGCGGCCAGCGAGGTGACGATCACCCTCCAGGAAGATTTTGCCGCTGAGTGCATGGGCATGTCATTGCGTATTCACTGGTGTCGAGACCGGCCCGGCAGTCCCTTCTCGCGTGCAGAACTAGCATTGCTGGTGGCAGAGGCGGGCTGGGAAGCAGCGGGAGCGAAGTGGTGGCGCGAGCGAAAAGATGATGGGGAGATGGTGAACGTCCGGCTGGCGCCGACGATTGGGAGTAGTGGGAAATCTCCCGCAGCAAACGGTTAGCAGGTCTGTTCCTAACTCAGACAGAAAGCAACTTCAAGGGGAAGAGTGACCACAAGGAGAAAAGATGAGTGCAGTGCCAAACTTTTCCGCACTCGGCCGATTTGATTTTGCTGCCACGACCGGGGGAGCGCTGATTGCCAGTGCCAACAGCCAATTACGCGAGCAGGTCTCGCAGCGAATGAACGGGCGGTGGCGTCCGGTGCAGCACGCCAGCGGGGGCGCGGAGGCGCTCGTCAAGCTGGCAAAGGGCGACTGGCAGGTTTTATTTCTCGATCGCCGGCTGCCGGACCTGGACAGTGAAGAGCTGATTGGCATTGTGCGCCAGCGTTTTCCGGGGATCGAAGTTGTGTGGCTGGATCCGGAGCCGCAGGCGGGGGAAGCGGAGGGTTCGCCGGAAAGCGGGCCGGAAAATGCCTTGCCCAGCCAGGGTGTGGACGATGCCGAGGGAAGTTCGACGCAGGGCGAATGGGAAGGCGATCAATACGAGCCCCTGCCGGGAATGATCGGGCGCAGCCCGGCCATGCAGCGCGTGTACCGGCTAGCGCGGCTGGTAGCTCCGCGAACCACGACGGTTCTGGTGGCTGGGCCGACGGGCAGTGGAAAAGAGTTGGTGGCGCGCGCGCTCCATGGATTGAGCACGCGGGCAGGCAAGGTATTTGTGGCGGTGAATTGCGCGGCCATTCCCGAGGCGCTGCTCGAATCGGAGCTGTTCGGTCATGCGCGGGGAGCGTTCACCGGGGCCGTGCAGGCGCAGATGGGGCGCATCGCGGCAGCCCACGGGGGAACGCTGTTTTTGGATGAGGTGAGCGAGTTGCCCCTCGGTATGCAGGCCAAGCTGCTGCGTTTTTTGGAGCAGAAGGAGATTCAGCGGCTGGGAACAGCCGAACTTGCGCGGGTGGATGTGCGGGTGATTGCCGCCAGCAACGTGGATCTGGCCGCGCGCGCGGGGCGAGGAGAGTTCCGCGAAGATCTGTTCTACCGGCTGGCGGCCTTCCCGCTGGAACTTCCGCCGTTGGGTGAACGCCGCAGCGACATTATTCCGCTGGCGGAATATTTCCTGGCCTGCATGGCCGCGGCGATGAATGGTCCGTGTCCACGGCTGAGCGCGGATGCGGTGCATATTCTGGAAAACCATCCCTGGAAGGGCAACGTGCGCGAGTTGCAGCATGTGATGGAGCGCGCCTCAATCCTGGTCGAGAACGGCGATACGGTCCTGAGCGAGCACTTATATTTTCCCTTCCAGAATTGCCAGGTGCACACTTCGGTCCGCAGCCTTTCCTGCACAGGAAGGGCAAGTTGAGAGGATTTTCACCGGCCTCCTCTTTCCATTGGCACTCCCCGTGCAAATGTTGCCCGCAACCATGACCTCTTTGCCCATGCCGGCAATGTCGGATGGCTCTAGTTTTCTACCACCGCCGGTCTCCGAAACTTCGCGCGCAGAAAGCGAGCAATATCTGCTGCGGGCGTTCCGCTCGTTTGCCGAAGCCGCCGATTCGCTGCAACGCTCCTATGGCATGCTGCGCGGGGAAGTGGCGCGGCTGAATGGCGAACTGGAGCAGAGCAATGCGGGGTTGGCACGCAGCCTCGAAGAAAATCGCCGCATGCGCCAGTATCTCGACCGCATCGTGGAAGGGCTTCCCTGCGGCGTGCTGGTGGCCCAGGCCACGGGCGAAATAACGTTGATCAATCCCGAGGGAAAGCGGCTGCTCACTGCGATGGCCGCGGCTTCGCATGAGGAAAGCCGGCAGGAACCTCTCGATGCCATGACTTCATTGCATGCCCTGCCGCCGCATCTGCGGGAAGTGCTCGAAGCCGCCCGCCGCAGTGGCCACGAACAGGAACACTGCCTCGCCGAGGTGGGGCATGATGAACGCTGGCTCGAGGTACGGCACGCGACCGTTCCGGGGGCTGACTTCGAGAGAGCAACGCAGACCCGTGATGACGCCTTCATCCTGGGAGATATCAGCGAAGCAAAACGGCTGGCGAGGGAGCGCGACCGGCTGCGTCGCGAGCAGGCGCTGGCCGAGATGTCGGCTATTCTCGCCCACGAAATTCGCAATCCCCTGGGAAGCCTTGAGCTGTTTAGCGGATTGCTGGCCGGCTCGCAGCTATCGGACGAGTGCCGCGGGTGGGTCGAGCAGGTACAAACCGGCTTGCGCACGCTGGCGGCAACCGTCAACAACGTTTTGCATTTCCACAGTCTGCCTCCGCCCGAGCGCGTGGCCGTCGATCTCGGAGAGTTGCTCGACTGGGCCGTGGGGTTCCTGATGCCGATGGCGCGCCAGGCGCGGGTGCGGTTGTGTTTGCGCAATCATCTTCACGGGGTCACGCTCGGCGCCGACCGGCATCGTCTGGAGCAAGTTCTGTTGAATCTCGCGCTCAACGCTCTGCGCGCCATGCCGGGGGGTGGCTGGATTGAAATTTCAGGCCGGCGACGTGCAGCCATGGCGACCATCTCGATCAGCGACACCGGGCCGGGAGTCGCTCCGGCCGACATGTCCAGAATTTTCGAGCCGGGCTTCAGCACGCGGCCGGGTAGTCCAGGGCTGGGGCTGGCGGTCTGCCGCAAGATCACCGAGCAGCATGGCGGAAGCCTGATGGTTGTCAACCGCGCCGGTTCGGGTGCGTGTTTCACCCTGACGTTTCCGCTTCGTCCTGAAGAACGCGAGTCGGGGCACAAGGTGGTGGGATGAATCGAGTGCTGGTGGTGGACGACGAAGCCGCCATGCGCAGCGCGCTGGAAGCGCATTTCCTGCGCCGCGACTGGCGCGTGGAAACCGCGGCCAATGCTGGCGAAGCGCTTGAGAAATTCCGCCGTGCCCCGCATGCGCTGGTGGTCACCGATATTCGTATGCCGGGAGTGGACGGCTTCGCCGTGATGCGCGAGGTGAGAGCGATCGCTCCGCAAACCGGAGTCATTCTGCTGACCGCGTTTGCCAACATTCCCGATGCCGTGAACGCCATCCAGGCAGGAGCATGCGACTACCTGGTCAAGCCGGTCTGCTTTGAGCAGTTAGAGCGTACGGCGGAGCGTATTCTGGCGCTCGACCGCCAGCAAGCCCAGGACTTAGAGGGTTTGGTGGGTAAGTCTCCGCAGTGGCTGCGGGCGCTCGAACGGGCGCGGCAGGCGGCGGTAAGCGGCGCCGATGTGCTGATCGAGGCCGAGAGCGGCACGGGAAAAGAATTGGTGGCGCGGCTGATTCATCGCTTGAGCTCACGCCGCGAGCAGGCATTTGTGGCAGTGAATTGCGCCGCTTTTCCTGAGACGCTGCTCGAAAGCGAACTCTTTGGACATGCCCGGGGAGCGTTTACCGGCGCGCTCACCGCCAAGCCCGGGCGCTTCGAGCAGGCCCACCGGGGCACGCTCTTGCTCGACGAAGTGGGCGAGATGCCGCTCGGCTTGCAGCCCAAGCTGCTGCGGGTTTTGCAGGAGCGCGAATTTGAGCGGCTGGGCGAAACCAAAACGACGCGCATCGACGTGCGCGTGGTGGCTACGACGAATCGCAGTCTGGGCGAGATGGTAGGCGAGGGCAAGTTCCGGGTGGATCTATATTACCGGTTGAACGTGATTCCCCTTTCTTTGCCTGCGCTGCGCGAGCGGCGGGAGGACATCCATGAACTGGCGCAACATTTTTTGCGGCTCTATGCGACGCCGGGCAGGAATCTGCGCTTCACGCCAGAATTTCTGCAGCGGATCGAAAGCCACGACTGGCCGGGAAATGTGCGCGAGCTGGCGAATTCGGTAAGGCGCGCCGTGGTGCTCGCGACCGGCACTGAGATCGGAGTCGAGAGCCTGGAGGGAGGGTCGTTGCGGCTCATGACGGGGGCTGCTTCGGCCCCACCGCTTTCTCAGGGCGCGCCAAAATCGGAAGACTGCCTGCGCCCCGGGCTTTCGCTGGAGGCGATGGAGCGGCGGCTGCTCGAGATGACGCTTGCGTCCACGCGCGGCAACCGCTCGCGCGCCGCCGATTTGCTGGGTGTCAGCCTGCGCACCGTACGCAACAAAATTCGCAGCTACGGCCTGCCCAGCTGGAGCAGCTATGTCCATGATTGAGACCAACACGACCGAGGCACTGGGCCGCTTTCTCGATGTCGATGTCCGCCGGCTGAGGCTGATTGCGGCCAATCTGGCAAACCTCGACACGCCCGGCTATAAGACACGCGATCTGGACTTCCGCGCCGAGCTGGCGCGGGCTAGCGCGCAAGCCGGAACCAACGTGATGTACTCCTATGTTTCATACATGCCCGATGCGCCGGTGGCACGGCGGGTGCGCGGACTGCTGGAACGTCCGGATGGAAACAACGTGAGCGTCGAACGCGAGAGCCTGGCGCTGGCCGAGACGCAGATGAAGTACAACCTCGCGGTGCAGCTCCTGAAAGACGAGTTCCACGGCCTTTCCCAGGCCATCAACTCGGGGGGGTCTTCGTCATCATGAACCTGTTCGGCATGCTCGAACTGAGCGGCTCTGCCCTTACTGCTGAACGATGGCGCGCCGAAGTGGTGGCCGCCAACATGGCGAATTCGGAGACCACCCATACCATGCAGGGCGGAGCTTATCGGCGGCAACTGCTGGTGTTTCGGGCCCAGCCCATGCCGCGCTTTCCGCTGCTGCTGGCGCGGCTGCGCCGAGCTGCACCCGACGGCGGCGTGCGGGTCGAGCGCGTCGTCTCCGACATGTCGCCGATGCCGGTGCACTACGAGCCCGGGCATCCCGATGCCGATAGCCAAGGATATGTAACCTATCCGAATGTGAATCCGGTGATGGAGATGGCCGACCTGCTGAGCGCGGTGCGGGCCTATCAGTTGAATACGGCCGCAGTGCAGGCGGCCAAGAGCATGATTCAGCAGTCGCTGCAGATACTGACGTGAGGGGATGAAGTCATTGGGGAATTGGGTAATTGGGAAATTTGGGAATTGAGTGATTTAAGAAAATCGTCAATATCCATTTCAATTACCCAATTGCCCAATTCCTCAATTGTTCGATTCGATTTTCGGCGCGTTTCAAGAATAGACCATCATGAGCAGCCCGATTTCTTCCTTGCGCATTTTGCCCGCGGAAGCCGACATCACGGCGGACCAGACGGCTGCTCCCTCCGAGGGCGGCTTCGCAGCCACCCTGCACAGCGCGATGGATGAAATGAGCGCACTGGGGGCGCAGGCAGAAACCAAGGTGGCCGATGCGCTCACGGGCACCGGAGGCGACGTGCACAGCGCGCTGATCGCGGTCGAGAAGGCGGACTTGTCATTCCAGCTCATGCTGCAGGTGCGCAACAAGATTGTCAGCGCCTATCAGGAGATTTCGCGCATGCAGTTCTGAGGCGTGAACGGATGTTTCCGGACAAACAGCCAATGCAATGGCTGACACGAAACCGCAATCGTTCGAGGATGTGCTCGGCCGCCTGGAGCAGTTCTTTCAGGGGCTCAGCTTCAAGCAGAAAGTGCTGCTTGCCGGCGGAGTCATTGTTGTCGGCGCGACCCTGTGGGTATTTGTGACGCTGGTAGGACAGCCGAAGTATGTGACGCTTTATTCCGGGCTGCGCCCCGAGGAAGCGCAGTCGATGGCCAGCCGGCTGGCGGCCAAAAACATTCCCCACCAAATTTCGCCGGATGGCGGCAGCGTGCTGGTGGCCGAGGACAAGCTCGATGCCGCGCGGCTGGAGACAGCCGCCGGTGGTCTGCCCCGGGGGGCGCGCATGGGATTCGAGCTGTTCGACACCCCCAACTGGGCGGGGTCGGATTTCACTGAGAAGGTGAATTATCAGCGCGCCCTCGAAGGCGAACTGGAGCGCACACTGGCCACGCTCAGTGAAGTCGAAGCCGTGCGGGTACATCTGGTGATGCCGCAGGAGTCGCTGTTTACCGAGCAGGAGCACGAAGCCAAGGCGGCGGTGATTCTTAAAACCCGCAGCGGGCGGCTTTCCGAGCAGGCGCAGCTGGCGATTCCGCAACTGGTGGCGAGCGCGGTCGACCGCTTACGGCCTGAGAATGTGACCGTGGTCGACGCCGACAGCAACACTCCATTAATAAGACACGATGGCGCGGGCGGACGGACCTTCGCGGCAGATGAAGAACTGGCTAAAACGCTGGTCCATACCTTGGAGCCTGTGGTGGGCGCCGATCACGTGCGAGCCAGCGTGCATGTCGAGTACGACCTGGGAACCAGCGAAGATACGCAGGAGCTGTACGATCCCAAGACCACGGCGACGCTGACGCAGGAACACTCGGAAGAGAATGCAACCGGTTCGGCTCCGGCGGGTGTTCCGGGAACGGCCAGCAATGTGCCCTCGCCAACATCGCCGACAGCGCAAGCGCCTGCTGCTGCGAATTCTTCAGCCACCGCTCCCACCAAAACTGGAGCAACCCCTCCCACGACAACTGGAGGGACCCTTGCCACGACAACCCCGGCCACCACCGCGACTGCGATCAACGCCGGCAGTGGCGCGGAACAATCCTCCTCGCGCTCGGACTCGACCACCTACGCCGTGAGCAAGAGTCTGCACCGCAGCGTCGAGCCCGCCGGGCGAGTGCGGCGGATTGCCGCGGCCGTGCTGGTGGATGACGCCATCGAAGCGAAAGAAGAAGGTGGCAAGCGCACCACCAAGCGGCGCAAGCGTACCGCTGACGAGATGAAAACCATCGAGCAGTTGGCGCGGGCAGCGATCGGAGTCGATGCCCAGCGTGGCGACGTGCTCGCGGTGGAAAATCTTTCCTTTCAGGAGACGCCGCTCGAAGTTCCCCCGCCGCCGAGTTCCTCCGATCGTTGGCGCCGTCTGCTCGAGCCCTGGGCATGGATTTTGCGCTATGTCGCGCTGGGGGCTCTGTTCTTCGTTGTCTACCTGCTCATCCTTAGGCCGGTTAAGAAGCAGGCGCTGGAGGCCTTCCGCGGATTGCCGGGGAGAGTTGCACAAGCCAACGCGCCGCCACAAACTTTGCCGGCAGCGGCAGGGGTGGGATCGGTTCAGATGACCGGACAACCGATGGGTGAGGGCCAGCGGGCCACTCAACTCAAGCGCATGCTGACGGACAAAGTGAAGGCGGAACCCGAGACGGCGAGCCGCCTGGTCGAGTCCTGGGTGCGCGAAGACCAGGAATAGTCATATGCCTCCGGCAATCACGGGTTTGCGCAAAGCCGCCACCTTGATGGTCGTGCTGGGCGAAGAGACGGCCAGCGAGATTTACCGTCGTCTGCCCCCGGCCGATGTGGAGCAGATATCGAAAGAGATTGCCGAACTCGAGTCTGTGACCGCGGAAACGGGATACGCAGTCCTTGAAGAGTTTCACCATATGGTGGAAGTGGGATCCTATGCCAGCCAGGGTGGAACCGAATACGCGAACAAGGTCCTGGTGAAAGCTTTCGGCAAGGATGGGGCAAGCGAACTTTTGCGCGAGGTAGCGCAGGCGGCGGAGCTGAGCGGAGGTAAGCTCGATTCCTTGCGCAAGGCTGATCCGCAGCAGTTGGCGAAATTTATCGAAGGCGAGCATCCTCAAACCATTGCGCTGGTTTTGGCCCACCTGGACTCCAAGCAGGCGTCGACCGTGCTCATGCGGCTGCCCGTGGAGATGCGCGCCGAACCGATAAAGCGGCTGGCGCAATTGCGGCAATTTTCGCCGGAGATGGCGCAGCGCGTGGCCATGGTGCTGCACAAAAAGCTTGAGGCTCTGGGAGAGCAGAGCCGGCGGGCATACGCTGGGCTGCGAGGAGTCGCCGACCTGATGAACCGGTTGGACCTGAAAACCGGGAAAAAAATCCTGGAAGCGATTGAGGCGGACGATCCTAAGCTGGCGCTGTCCATCCGCAATCTGATGTTTACCTTCGAAGACCTGCTGACCGTGCCGGAAACCGGTATCCGGGAAATCCTGGGGCAGATGGACAAAAAGACGCTGGCCACGGCCCTGCGCGGCGCCTCCGAGGAACTGAAGAACTACATTTTCAAGTCGATGTCGTCGCGTGCTGTGGAAATGCTGAAAGAGGACATGGATGTGCTGGGTCCGGTGAAGGCCAGACAGATCAATACGGCACAACTGGAGACTGTCGCTGTAGCACGCAAGCTTGAGGCGGAGGGCAAGCTGTCATTGACTCCGGAGACAGAAGATGAGTTCATCGCCTAGTCGAGCACTGGTCCGACCCGAGGCCCGTAACACCGCCGCCTCGGCACTGCAGGTGTTGCCCTTCCGTTATCGTGAGGTTGTGCGCAATGCCGGAGGCGCACAGGAGGCGATGCTGCGAGCGGGATTCTCGGATCCATCCTACTCGAGCGGGGCGCAAGGCGAAATGCAGGTCAGGGAGTTGGCGCGCCAGCAGGGCGAGCGCGACGCGCGGGCAAAATTCGAAGAACAATTGGGCCGTGAGCGCTCTATGATCGCCAAAGCGCTCGAGGATTTTGCCCGGCAGCGGGCTGCCTACTTCCGCAAGGTCGAACAGGAAGCGGTGCAGCTTGCCCTCAGCATCGCACGTAAAGTGCTGTACCGCGAGGCCCAGGTCGATCCCCTTCTGTTAATGGGCGTCGTCCGGGTGGCGATGGAGCGGATCGAAGGCGCAACGGGAGTGTCTCTGGCGGTAAATCCACAGCAAGCTGAAGAGTGGCGGCGTTACCTTTCCGCCAACCTCGGTTCTGGCCACGTCCCCGAGATCATTGCCGATCCTGCCCTGGCGAAAGACCGCTGTGAGCTGCGCACCTCTATGGGCACGACACAGCTTGGGGTGGAAGTGCAGCTCAAAGAAATCGAGCAGGGGCTGATGGACTTGATGGCAGCGCGTCCGCGGGAAAAAGAAAAATCATGAGCGGCGAATCTCTGCTGGCGCCTTATTTCGCACGCGTCGAAGCGTGCGCCGCATTGCGCTGGCAGGGAAGGGTCAGGCAAGTGGTTGGCCCTCTGGTGGAGTCCGACGGGCCCTTCAGCTCAGTGGGAGAGATTTGTCAGATCGTTGACTCGAAAGCAAGAGTTCTGCCGGCCGAGATTGTCGGCTTTCGCGGTGCCACGGTCCTCTCCATGCCCCTGGAATCGCCTAGGGGAGTTCGACATGGCGACCGCATATTCGCATGGGGAGAGCGTCCTAAGATTCGCGTCGGCGATGGACTGCTGGGAAGAGTCATTGATGGCAGCGGGCAGCCACTCGATTCGCTGGGCGCTTGCGAAGCCTACGACGAGTTTGCCCTGGATTCGGCAGCGCCGCTCCCACTGGAGCGCGTGCCAATCACTGAACCTCTGGGGTGCGGCATTCGCGCCATCGATGGGTTTGTCACCTGCGGACGCGGCCAGCGCGTAGGGATTTTTGGCGGAAGCGGCGTGGGTAAGAGCACGTTAATTGGCATGATGGCGCGCAACACCAGCGCCGATCTGACGGTACTTGGCCTGGTGGGCGAGCGCGGGCGCGAAGTGCGCGACTTTCTGGAAAGCGCATTAGGAAATGAGGGACGAAAGCGGGCATGCGTGGTGGTTTCGACTTCGGACCAGTCTCCTTTGCTCCGCATTCGCGCTGCATTGGCGGCGACGGCAGTAGCAGAATATTTTTGCCGTAAGGGTAAACAAGTTTTGCTGGTCATCGACTCACTGACGCGCATGGCAATGGCGCAGCGCGAGATCGGCCTGGCTGCCGGTGAGCCGCCAACTGCCAAAGGCTATACCCCCTCGTGCTTCACCATGCTGGCGCGGCTAATTGAGCGGGCAGGAAGGTTCAACTCGGGCAGCATCACCGCGTTTTATACGGTGTTAATGGAAGGGGACGATGAACAGGACCCGCTAGTTGACGGCGCCCGCGCGCTCTTAGATGGCCACGTCATACTCGATCGCAAGCTGGCCGTGCGCAGCCATTATCCTCCCATCGCGGTGCTCGACAGCGTGAGCCGGCTGATGCCGGCAGTGGCTTCGGCTCAGCACCTGCAGAAGGCGCAGAACATGCGCCGTTTGCTTGCGGCTTATACTGCCTCCGAAGATCTGGTTCGCATTGGCGCCTACCAGAAAGGAAGCGACGCGACCTTGGACAAGGCATTGTCTTTGATTCCTGAACTCGATCAGTTTCTGATGCAGAAACCCGGAGACCCCGCGCCGCTGGCGGAAACAATCAATAAGCTGCTGGCATTGCCCGCATGAAGTAACGATGAGGTTGCGCCCGGCCGATGTGCTTCTTGAAACCGGGATTGCCGGGTTGAGGCACGGATGGTATGTAGTACACCGACTCGAGATTGAACACACGAGACTGAACATGGCATTTCGTTTTGCGTTGCAATCCGTGCTGCATCTTCGCGAAGGTCTTGAGCACCAGCAGGAGCTGCGTCTGCGCGCAGCGAACCAGAAAGCAGCTAAAGTGAGGCATCAGATTGCGCATGCAGGGCAGCAACTGCGCGGGCTTGCCTCGGTGCAGGCACAGGAGTTGAGAGCAGGAACGACTGCGGCTGAACTCAGGTTTGCAGCGCAATGCGAGGCCCAAGTGCACCGACAACTGCGTGAACTGGAGCGGCAACTTGCCGTGGCGCAAAGAGCCTGCGATCAGCAGCGGGAAATTTTTCAGCAGGCGAAGCGCGAGCGGCAAAAACTGGAAAGCGTTCGCGACCAGCAGGCCCGCTCTTATCGCAAGCAGGCTGCTCGCCGTGAACAGCGCAATCTCGACGATCTCTTCCTCATGCGGCGGGAATACTTGAGCCACTGACCATCCTCTCAGGTGAAAGTTGCCGGGCGATGGTCAGACTTTGCCCACATGCTACTCAGTTCGAGCGATCAAGTTCTGATCGGCAAAATTCGCCAATTACTTGAATACAAAACTGCTTGAAACACTCGCATCCGCCGGCGAGCACAGATCCTCTGCTGGAAATACGAATGCATACCCAGGGTCGAGGTTGGAATAACCTTGGACGTGATTCCACTTGCTGCGCTCAATCAGAGCGGCATCGGCATCGTACCGGCAGCGATTCCGTCAGCGCCCGGCCAGACAGGATTTGCATCGATGTTAGCCACAGCTCAACGTTGGATGGAAGCGTCGCAGAACGGAGCCGAGCAATCCAGCGCTGCAATGACGGTTGTGACGCAGTCCGGATCGCCCGTTGCGAGCAGCCAAGGACCAATCCCGGTTTCTGCAAACGCCCCCGCAAAGAAACCATTGGGTAACAATCTCGCAACGCCAAACAATCTCGCGCTGCCGAACTTCGTGGCACCCATGGTTCCTGCGACAGGGAATAGTAATCTGCAGGCAATAATCATGCCGCAGGCCGTTGGGTCGGTACAGCCCCAGACCGTTGTTGCTTCCTTGAATGTGCCGACGGACTCGACTCTGCCGGTGGCGCTTGAGTCGTTCGCCTCGCAATCCAATTCTTCCGAGCAAGCCTTGCCGTCACGGAGCGGGTCACTTGCAAATTCCTCTCAGACCGTAGTTGCGGATGCTTCTCAGACCGTAATTCCGCAAACTTCTTCGCCTGTGTTGTCAGTTCCGATCTCAAACCCCATGGCGCAAAGCCTTGCGCCGGCACAGCCGACAATTGCGGTCAAAGCTAACTTTGAAAGTCAGAAGCTCGCAACTCCCGCCGCGCCAGCCGCACGTCACGCGCCGGACATCGACGACCCGGGATTAAATTCATCTCCAGCAACCAGTGCAATCGGCACAAAGCAATCGGCAGAGGCCACCGATCCGATCGTCAACGCTGCCGATCCGATCGTCTATGCCCCCAAGCCGTTTCTAGCTCAGTCATTGCCGGCCGCGAGCGCAGCTTCCAATGCAGGCATTTCGAGGAACGCGTCCGGGCAGCTGGCGGCAGAAGTTGCTGCACTGCCGCGAGTCAACACTGAGTC
>JASIEN010000707.1 GCA_030045935.1 Candidatus Sulfotelmatobacter sp. | reverse complement strand
AACAACGAATGCGGCAATCCCTTGGCGTCTCCAGGTTCATACGCAGGAGGCGATCCGTCATATAGCCTGCTCTTTCCCTCCGCCGATTCTTCGACATGTCCGAAACCGGCTTTCCGCAACATCTCATTCATGTAATCAAAGTCGAATGCGGTCCGATGCTGTCCATCGCAGAAAACAAAGTTTGAAAACCGTCCACCCAGCGAATCGAAGTGCCGGGGAAAGGAATCCTCAAACCACTCACGGCGTCCCTGCTGATAGGCTGTGATCGCGTTTTTCAGACTCGGCACTACGAGCCGCAACCCACCCTCATTTTTGAGCACGCGATAACATTCACGCAAAAGCCGGATGAGTTCGTCAGGATAAAAATGCTCGATCACGTGGGTCGAATAGATCGAGTCAACCGAATTCGAGGTGTAAGGCAAGCCACAGCGCACATCGAGCCAGAGATCCACTTTGTGCCGAGGATTGGCATCAATGTTCACGAAGCCGTCGAGATACTTCGTCCCGCAACCCAGATGCAAATGTAAGGGCTTGCCATTGCGCCGAAGCACAGCGTACGCGCACTTTCTCAGCCAATAGTTGGGGACTGTGGCCTTGGACAGGCCCAGGAAATATAAATCTTTGTAACGCTGATGAAGCAACCTTCCTCCGAAGATTGCAGGAATTATACGATAGTGCGCATCGTCTCAGCCCTGCGGGTTCATCGTCGCCGGGCAGGTGCACCGATCTATTTCAGGCTGCGCGGAGTCAGTTTGCAGAAGAAGCAGACAATTTCCTCTCTCCTCGCGGCGCGGAAGCGGCGATCGAGAGTTGTGTCAGACGAAATGAAAGAAGTTCGAATCCCATTGCTTCCAGCTTTGGTTTCGCTCGATCTACGATCTGTTGCTCAATTGCGGCTCGATTGATCTGCACATTCGAGCTCGAGGATCCATTCAAGACCAGTCGGGTGCAGCATAGCATGACAAAGGCAGTGGCCTGGCTGTAGTTCTGGCCTGAATACAACGCTTTGCGTGCATCTCGAATCTTTGCGCCGCCGGAAAAACCATAAACGGCCGTCGACCCGTCGGTGAGAGCCACAGCTCGGTTGTCAAAACTTAACTGCACCGGCCGCATGTCGAGAATGATGACCTTTTCCATCCCTGCCCAAACGCGAATGCTGCCCGGCCCTACTTCCCGAACAAGCTTGCCCTTCTTGTAGAGAATGCCGTGTTGATATTCGAGCAGAGTTACGTTTGTGGGCTTGCCCAGATATTTCTGCATAAGGACGAGCGCCAGGACGAGCAGCCAAAACGTAATTGCAATAAACGCCATAGCCTAGTTGGCTCCCACGCCCAGCGACGACTTTGCCGGCCTTGACCAGAGTTCCGTGATCTCCACGTTCGCCACCCGCATTCCCACCTTTGCGAGATCCGCGTTAACCGCCAGCTCAATATCGGTTGCAGCTTTCTGGCGCGCGGAATTCCGCGGTTCGGCGACGGTTTTAGAAAGCACCGTTCGCAATGCGTCACGCACGATTGTCATGGAATCGGCAAGCGGATTCTTCAGATTCGTCACCGCCAGGACCGGATCAGCGACGATCAACTCAGCGCCAATACTGATTACCGCGCCTGCAAGAACCGCGTCCTGAAACTGTAAGCGCTCCAATAGAATCGGCTGCGGCCGCATGTCGACAATGGTCACCTGCTCGCGTTTGGGGTTTGAGGCAAAACTGCCTGGCCCCAACAGGTCATGAAAGGAGCCTTGAACAAATCGTACGCCCCTCTGGTAATCGGTAATGAAGATGCGTACTCCGCCTTGACGGTAAATCCTGGCAAGAATGCCCGCGGTCAGGCCTGCGAAAAGAATCGCCGCCCAAATGTTATCGCCCAGATTCATTGCTTTTAACCTATTGGTTGAGGGATGGGAAGACAAGAATGAAGCGGTTAGGGTGGTTACTAAAGTGAAGATACTCTGGGCTTGGAAAAATATTCGGAGCTGGGCACACGCCGTCCGGTACATGTTCCTCCGCGTCTCACGGCGGTAACCTTGCAACCGCCTGCTGCAGTAATTAACGTAACCGCAGGATGGGCTTCACCCGCACACAGCTCGCGATTGCCGCCAGCATCGGCGCGCTCATGGTGTTTGGATTTCTCGGCTACATCTGGTGGCTGAGCAATCAGGGACCCGTGCTTGCGCGCTCAGACGAGCACGATCCGCTGACTGGGCTTCCAGTGAGCATCAAGATGAACCCGCTGCGGGACCGTACGATCGAGCGTAGCGCCAACAAGTTTTTGCGTGAACTGCGCGACGGTCACTGCGATGAACTGCTGGCCGAATGGGAGCACGATTACCGCAAGAAGTACGCGCATTTTATCTGCAATTCGGAAACCCAGCATCCCCTCGTGTCGTGGGAACTGGCCGAGTGGGAGACCGCGCCGCCGCTGACCATCCTTCACTACCGCGGCAATCGGCTGAATCATCCCGGACAAGCAGGAATGTACCAGGAACAGTTTACTGTGACCACTGAAAACAAAGGCGGGCAGTGGGTGGTCACGAAGTACGACGCGATGTATTAGGGCGTCGTGCCGTTTGTCGTTAGCCCCACATTTCGCCGACCGAAGCAGACTTTTTTCGCCAGAAGATCTGCCACCAGAGAAGAATCAGAATCTGCGCCGCAATCCCGGCGCACGTATCGAGCACCACATCCTGCCAACGTCCTGTGCGCGTGGGAATAAAACTCTGGTGCCATTCATCGAGGCTGGCCACAACGGCCGTCCCAAGAGTCGCCAGGCC
>JASIEN010000061.1 GCA_030045935.1 Candidatus Sulfotelmatobacter sp. | reverse complement strand
TCAAGCAGAAACTGACCAACGCAGCCCGCGAAGGAGCCAGAATAGCCGCCGCCGATCCCTCGAATGATCTCAGCGGGACCGCCGCGGCAATGCCGGTATCGGTAAGTGACGCGCTTCAGGTAATCGATAACTATCTGTTGTCCGAGCGCCTCAACGACTGCGGATTAAGCGGCACCACGCCTGTGGCCTCCTCCACTGTCATCTGGACCTTCACGGCAAGTGGTTGTGCCGGCACCAGCCTCACGCTCACGATTAACCGTGGCTACTACCTGTCGCCCAGCGCAACGACTGCACCTCCTGCAACTTGCGCGGTGCCAACGGGGGGAGCCGTCAACCAGGCAGTCATCGCCACCTGCGTCACCATTCAGTATCCGTACGTTTGGAAATTCAGCCGCATCTCAGGGTTTTTCGGTGGGAGCTTTCTTGGCCCAAGCACGATCACTACCACGGCAGTTATGTTCAACGAGAACTGATACAAAAGCATGCGCGCGCCTTTCATTGAACGCCGGAGCAAGCAAGCCGATTCTCGCAGGAGCGAGCGCGGCGCCACCATGGCTCTGGTCGCGGTTGCGATGCTTGGCGTCATTGCCATGGCAGGGGTTTCAATTGACATCGGCACGCTTTATCAGGCCAGCGCCGAAGCGCAACGATCAGCGGATGCCGCAGCCTTAGCCGCGGCGCGCGTGATTTCGATGTCGGGACTTACGACAGACCCGAACAACTCCCCAGACTGGTCGCCAATTTGCGGACCTCCAAACCAGGGGATAAATAGCCTGGCGACCCAGGCAGCCATCGCCACCGCACAGCAGAACTCGGTGGCCGGCGCGTCGAACCTGAATGTCACAGTGATGTATTCGTCCCCCGGCGGCGCGGCTAACACTGATTGCACGGCCGCTGGGTCGGGATTCGGCATCAATCCGTTGGTGACGGTCAGCGTGACCCAGTCGAACATGCCAGTTTATTTTTTGCGCATGTGGGGAACAACGACAAGCAGCGTAACCGCCACGGCGACGGCAGAGGCATTCAACGCTTCCACTTCGAGCCTTGCTCCGACCCCTGTCAGCTACGCGACTTGGCCGAGATGCGTGAAGCCATGGGTCGTGCCGAATTCAGATCCCGACCACGCGATCCCCTCGCCTCAATCTTTCATCAGCACCGCCACTCCCGGCGCAATTCAAGACCCGGGTATTTTTCCTACCGGCGTAATTGGCGAGACGTTCACGTTGACGCCAGACTGCAACGTCGGAAGCAGCAGCTGCAGCCTGATCTCGAACCCGCCGATAGCTAATCCCGGCACCTCCACCCTGCAATACGTTCCCGGTCAGGTTCCCCCGAGTGCGACGGCAGTTCCTTCCTGCTCAACCTCGAGTTCTGCCACGGTACTCGACCCCTACGCCCAGGCCATCGCCGGCTGTGACCAAACTACGCAGTACCGATGTGGAAAGATGAATGAGAACAACGTCGATTTGACCGAATGGAATCCGGCTAACGGCGACACGACACTTGGGGGGCAGTGTTTGATTCACCAGACATCAGGCACTGCTGCAGCAGGCAACGGTCAGGATGCGCTGGCCGCCGCTACACCCGGAGTTCCTCCGCCCAATTACCCGTTTCAGATTCTGGCAGGAGGCAGCAATCCGGCGGTGACTGAAGGATTGACCAGCGGCGCCGCGATCACCAGCAGCACATCGATCGCAACTGTGCCGATCTACAATGGCTCATTCATTAATACGGGTAATCCTAATCCGCAGATCACCATCATCGGCTTCCTTCAGGTCTTCATCAACTACGTCGATGCCAGCGGAGATGTGAACGTGACGGTGATGAATGTCGTCGGCTGCGGCTCCGACCCAACCGCGACCACGACCTTTACCGGCACTTCTCCCGTGCCGGTGCGCCTCATCACGCAACAATAGATTTTTCAGTGAACGGCCAGTCAAACAACTTGAATCTTAGTCGGGAACATCGTTGTCTGCCGGCTTCTTCTCAGAAGTGCCAGGTTGGCCGGGCTGATTGGGTTGCTCCGTGCTGCCGGGATCTATCCCTGGCGCGGGTGGAACTCCGGGCGCAGGGCGAACTTGTGGCATAGACGTCGATGGCTCTGGTTCTGCCTCTTCCGGATCATCCTGGACAACCATCTGCCGCGGCTGGCTTGCAGCGGGCATTGCCCCTTCCGGCCGCGAACTCAGGATCACGCGATCAAGGATTCGCGGATCGCGCGATGAACTCAGAATCAGGAAATTGAACTTCGATCCATTCAGCAGGCGAGAAAGAACTTCCGGGGCCGGAGCGGGCCCCAGTTCGGCCACGACTTGTTCCTGCTCTGCTCCCGCTGGAATGGCGATCTCTGCCCCAGTGCGCTGGTGCACGGCAAAAAGAACTTCTGCCAGGTTCACTTTGTTGGCGTTGATGGTGAGCAGCCCGTCGCGAAATGACACCGCGAGCGGCCGCTGCGGGGGCGGCGCGGCATCTACCGACAAGTGAGCGCCCACCCCAGGGTAGTTCGTATTCGTCAGAACCAGTCCCGCGCCGGGGTGGTATGCCGCCGATTCCGCTCCTGCACCCCCTCCCACCTTCACAATCACGGTTCTTCCCGACGGAAAAACCTGGTACGGCTGGGGCCCGGATAAATCCAGCACGATTCTTGTAACCGGCGGGTTCGCGGAGAACAGGCCCACGCGCAGGCTTTTGACCTCAGCCCGATTCACTGCCTGGTTGTGAAGCTGGGCCCCAGGAACCGCATTGACGAAGTCGACCACCAGCCGGTCGGGATTTCTCAAGAGATTGGTTTGGGGGATGATGCGGTCGCTGGCTTCGATTTCGATCTCAACTTGTCCAGGGCTATGCAAGACCTCAACCTTGCGAATTGCGGGATGCGCCTCACCGGTAGCGTGAGCGGAGAAGCACGCTACCAGCGGCAGAACAGCAACGAGCCTGAAAAAAAGCTTCATGAAGAGCGGGGGGACTCGCTTTCAGGGCGATTCTAGCAGTGATTTGGGAACTTCCTGCTTACGGAAGGATTACAACTTTGGGTCATGGAACGGCCGTTCGTACAAGACGAATGGTAGGAATTATGCTTCCCGGATAAGGCGAGGGTGCCCAACTCCGCCCTATTTCATGTCGTCGACAGTTTGTGCCGGAAGCGCCAGGTGATCAGCGCCAAACCTGTGGCGAACAAAAGCCAAGTTCCGGGCTCGGGCACATTACCGCCGCCGCCTCCCGAACTGCAAGGATTGCTGACCTTTTTCTTTTTTCCTACGCCTTCCTCCAGCTCAGCTCCGCCCCCCTTTTTCTTCGTAACGGGGGAGCACAAACCCCCAGGCAAAGGCGGCACAGCCACAGCAACGAAATTTCCACCGACAAACGGGTTATAAGGGATCAGTGGGCCCGCCGCGCCCAAATCCGGCACTTGCGGCCGACTCAGCAATGCTGACTGAAAGTTTGTCGGGGGCCCTTGCACGGCCGTGCCTTGTCCGCTGCGCACGGGTTGGTTGAGCTGTGCTTCGGTAGGCTCGGTGGCTTCGGCCGGCTGTTGCTGCGGAGTTTTCTCGACCTGGTTGGCGCAGCGCGTGCGCGCCGTGATTCTGCCGTCCGTGATCAGCTTTTCGCCCTTGCGTAAGGTGACACGATGGCTGGTCCAGTAGATGTGGTTGCCGATCCGATAGGACACATAAACCGTTTGCGCCAGCGTGAGACGCACTATCCGCGCATGATCATAGTCAAACCCGGCGTAATGAGCGCCCACCACAGGATCATGTTCGGCGATCCATTTCAGTTCTTTTGCATCTGCAATCCCGCCCGGAACCACAGAATAGGGATAGACCGGCCGCGTCTGGACTTGCGACTGGGAAAGGATCTGCTCTAGAGCGGTTGCGCGCTCGGCAAGCGCGGCGGCTGAAGGCTCCACGTGGACGATTTGCGACCGCTCGGGAATTACGTAGGAAATCACATATTGCGTCGCCAGCGCTAACACCGTCGCCGCAGCCACCGCGACTAGCAAATACGTAAGATGGCGAATTCTCCGATGCCGGCGATGATGGCGCTTACGTCGACGTCGAACTACTACCCTGGTAATCCCATCCTGGGGGTCGGGCACAAACCACTCCTGCCTGCGGCGGGCTGTCCTGGGCTGGCTGGGATCGAGGCAGACGACCGCGTTGTTATGGATGCAGTTCGAATGCCAGACCGTCGCTGGCTAAATTAAGCAAACAGAAAGTGGATAACGTCGTTCTGCTCATGATGGTAGCAGAAGTAGGAAACAGTTTGCAGACAAAATGCTGAGGATTTTCCGCACAGGTTCCAACTTATACACGGGAGCGGATGTCCTGATTATTCAGGCTAAGACGAGATACTGCTTTCCGGAATGCATCGCGCGGGGATGGCCGCCATCTCAATTTCTAGGCGAGACGCACCGTCAAAGACGGCAGGGCAAGTCCTTCAACTTCGACCTTCCATTCGTCGCCTGCGGCTGTCAGATGTCCGGCGGTAAGAGTCCCTGCGCTTACAATCTCGCCTCCACTCAAAGCTTCGCCAGGAAATCGCCGCGCAATCGCAGCTCCCAGTTCCGCCAGACAAAGCGCAGCACTCTTCAGGGAATTTTTTCCTGAGCCTTCCTCAATAAATTCCCCGGCTTTGAACATCTTCACTTTGAATCGCGGCAACTGTTCGACCAGTTGTGGAATAATCTCGGACCGCACACGCACCCGTTCACCGATGACCAGCGCTGCATGAAGTCCGAACGAAGCGACAAAGTCGCTGGGCTGAAACTTCCAGTCCGGATAAGGGCAATCGATGATCTCAAAACCGATGGCGAGCCAGTCGCAGGCCGCAAGCGCGGCAGCCGCGTCGGAGACATCGCCAGTAAGCTCCTGCTTCAGCCCGAACACAATCTCCGGTTCGATTTTCAAAGCACGCGGGCGACTCAGGGCAAGTGTAGTTGAGTTGGCTTCGCTTTGATGAACCGTGTCGTCATACATGTGGCCCCACACCAGCGTTTCTAAT
>JASIEN010000706.1 GCA_030045935.1 Candidatus Sulfotelmatobacter sp. | reverse complement strand
CGTAAGTCACGGTTGGCGGACCGCCCAACTGCGCCTGCGTCACGATGGGCACACGCACACCCTGTTTGACCAGAGCCTGAATGTTGTTCTGCGTCACCACTCGCGGCCGCGACAGTACCTTGAGTAAGCCGCGCGACTCCGCCATGGTCAGAATGGCGTCAATTCGCACGGTATTGCTGGCATTCAGGAAAGTGAGACCGCTGGTCGGTGAAGTCGAGCCCAGATTCGAGAACAGAGGGATCGATGATCCACCGGAGGTTCCGGTACCGGGCACGGTGATGTAACCCGGTGTCAAGTTGCTGGTTGTGGTGGGTGAGCTGCCGACTGCGCTGGCGCCGCCCACCGCGCTGTGGCCATTGCCCCAGCCGAAACCAAGCTGCGTGCCAATGTCACGAGCGAACGTGCGGGTCGCTGCCACCACGCGCGCTTCGATTTCGACTTCCTGCGTCTTGCGGTCGAGCTGTGTCAGCAGGCGATCGATGACCGGAATCACTTTTGGAATGTCGTTGACGATTACGGCATTGGTGCGTTCATCCGCGACCACATCGCCGCGCACTGAGATGAACTTCTTCAACGTCAGGATCACATCTTTGGCATGGGCATAGCTCAGGAAGCGCGTTACAGACACTTTTTCGACGGCCAGCGCTTCCGCTTCCACCTGAGCGCGCCGCGCATCGGCTTCTTTCTTCAACGTTTCTACAGTGGCGATGCGCAGAACGTTGCCTTCCAGCTCCCGCGCCAGATCATTGTTTTTCAGAACGATGTCGAGGGCCTGGTCCCAGGGTACATCGTCCAGGACGACCGTCAGAGTGCCGTGCACGTTGGGATCGAGAACCACGTTGAGGCCACTGATTTCATGGATGAGGCGGAAGAAATCCTTCAGGTCCACATCCTTGAGGTTGACCGAAATCGGCTCACCCGTATATTTGGGCCCCACGGCAGCGGGTTGTTGTCCAGTCTGGGCCCTCTGCTCGGCGGCAAGATTGACTGCCGGAGTGATTCCCGAGGGAGATGGGCTCTGCGCCGCCTGCGATGCGTTCATGCTGACGGGCAATAGTTCCGAAGCGGTCTTATCGGAAAATTTCGCTGCCGCATCTTCCGCACGCGCCGCAGGGTCGGCGGTTGCATCGGAGATGTTCTTCGCATCGGAACTGTCCTTCTTGGGCTCATACTTCGGTTCCACGAACACAAATTGGCTCGGCGAAGCCGCGGTTGTGTCGTCTTTTTGTACCGGCGCGGCGTCCACGGGCGTGTTGGCTATTTCCGCCGAACCCGTGACTGTCTCCCGGGTCGGCGTCTTGGCCGGAGGAACGCTTGCCATCGCCTGTTCCGAGTAAACCGTAAGCACAAACTTTCCATTCGCCGACGGATTCAATTCATAGCGGCAGGCATGCGTGAGGTCCACGACGACACGCGTGGTGGGTGGCGTATGCCCATCCATGCCGATGCGGACGCCCTTGACGGCTTCATCCGCCACCGGAATGCGGCTCTGCCCGGTCGCCATGACGGTCTCAGGGAGATCCAGCACCAGACGCGCAGGCGAGTCTGCCGTGGTGAGCTTCGGCGCTACATTCCCCCGAGTGCTAATTTCCACCCGGGTCTCATTGGCCTCGCGAACCACCTTAACGGCCTGCAGTTGGTTGCGCTGGCTCGCCGGTTGTGACGCCGGCATCTCGGCCGCTGATGCAACCAGTCCCAGCGCCAGCGACGTTAGAATTGTAATTAGCAAGTGCTTTCGCATTTCGCCTCTCCCCACCCGCGGGCCTGGCCCGCGTGTCCTTCCATTTGAACTCGATTCCTTGCTGCCAAAATTCGTGCCTTAAACTGCGGGCGCAACCACCCGCTTCACCACTTCTTTAGTGAACGGCTTGCCAAGCTTGTCCGGCACGGTCTGCTGGAACACAACCGAATCGCCGGTTATTTTCATCACGTATCCGTTGAACACCGGATCGTTCTCATGCAGGAAATACGCCTTGTTCGCGCTGTTCGTCACCACGGCGATGAATCCGGCCTCCGACTTCACGACTCCACGCAGATTGATGTCTCCGACATCGAGACATTTCTTACCCGTGGAGCAACCGGAACCAGTCGGCTGCTCCACCACCGGACTGAAAAATGGATCCCGCTTGCCGGTCATGGCCCATTTCTTTTCTTCCGGCTTCGGCTTTGGAGCTTCCGCAGTCTTGGCTGGCTCGGCCGGTTTTGCTTCAACGGCAATCTTGTTTGGTGCGGGAGCGGCCGGCTTGGCAGTGTCTCCGGGCTTGCCCGGCTTCTCGTTGGCCGCAGTCTTGGCTGTTGGCGCCGGAGTTCCAGGCTTGATTGTTGCAGCCTGAGCTCCCGGCTTGGCTGAGATCGCTGCCGGAGGCATGGCCTTGACCGTCACGGCTGGCGCAGCCGCAGCTGTCTTGGGCTTGAATACATCGTGCGGCTTTGCCACCCCAGCAGCCATAGGAGCTGGATTCGGTTTCGCCTGAACGGCCGGAACTTGCGTCGGCGAATTTTTTTGTACTGACTGAACGGGTACAGGTGCCGGTGCTGCCTTCGCAGCTGGCATCTTTGCAGGCACAGGTGCAGGAGGCGTAGCTTTGGCCATCACGGTCTTCGCAGGCGCAGGCACTGAAGTGCTCTTTGCCACGGCGGTCTGCGTGTGCAGCGTCAGGACGAAGCTGTTTCCCGGCCCAGGCGTCAACTCATAGCCGCATGCCTGCTCCAGATCTACGACCACGCTGGTCGTGGGAGGCGTCTTGCCGTCCATGCCGATGCGCACGCCTTTGACTCCGTTGCTGCCCACGGGAATCTTGCTCTGCGCAGTTTGCATGACCGTCGAAGGCAGCTCCACCAGCACGCGTGCCGGAGAACTCAGCTTGCTGACCTTCGGCGTTACCGCTTCGCGCGATTTAATTTCGATCTGAACGTCGTCCCCGGCGTGTTTGACATTCACGCTCTGCAATTCGTTGTCGTGGCTTGAGGCGGAAGCCGCTGGCTTGGCTTGAGTGGTCGCAGGCTTTGCGCCCGGAATCGCCGCCGGCTTCACCGCAGGGGCCGGAGCTCCCGCGGCCGGCTTGGTTGCTTGCGGCGAGCTCGCCAGCAGGACAGCATTGCTATCGCTGGTCTTGTGCTGAACTGCCTGCGGCGTGCTGCGCGTGTTGTCGATGACAGCGGGATTCTGCGCCCCGGCTGCCGCCGTCACCATCGTTATTGCCAATGCCAGAATGCCTGTCGTTAG
>JASIEN010000705.1 GCA_030045935.1 Candidatus Sulfotelmatobacter sp. | reverse complement strand
CGCGGGATTCGAGGTCCGCGACGTGCATCCCACGCACTACGGACGTATCTGCCCGATTGAGACGCCGGAAGGTCCGAACATCGGACTGATTTCATCGCTGAGCTGCTATGCGCGCATCAACGACTACGGCTTTATCGAGTCGCCTTACCGCAAGATCAAGAACGGGCGTGTGATCGATTACTCGTCGGTTGTGAATGTTGGCGACAGCGATTACAAGGTCGGCGATCACGTGGAGAAGCACGAGATCGAGAAAGTGAACGCCGAACTGCGCGAAAAGCGCAAGAAGCCGGCGCAGATCGAACCGTACTCGTTCTATCTTTCGGCATGGGAAGAAGACCGGCACACGATCGCGCAAGCCAACGTGGAACTTGACGACAAGGGACGCATCGCTGCGGACCTGGTTAACGCCCGTAAGGCCGGCAACTTTGTGCTGGTGGCGCGTGATGAAGTCGACTACGTCGACGTGAGCCCGAAGCAGCTGGTTTCGGTGGCGGCGTCGCTGGTGCCGTTCCTCGAACACGACGACGCCAACCGTGCGCTGATGGGCGCGAACATGCAGCGGCAGTCTGTGCCTTTGCTGCGCGCGCAGGCGCCGGTTGTCGGCACGGGGATGGAAGGTGTGACGGCACGCGATTCCGGGGCAGTCGTTCTTGCCCGCCGCAATGGCATCGTCGATTCGGTCGACTCCGACCGCATCATCGTGCGCGTTGAGGGCGAGCACCATCCTACGCAGTTGTCGCGCGAGGTGGGCAGCGACATTTATCAGCTCATCAAGTTCAAGCGCTCGAACCAGAACACGTGCATCAACCAGAAGCCGGTGGTGAAGAAAGGCCAGCGCGTGGTGAAGGGCGAGGTCATCGCCGATGGTCCTTGCACCGATCATGGCGAGCTGGCGCTTGGGCGCAACGTGTTGGTCGCGTTCATGCCGTGGCGCGGCTACAACTTCGAAGATGCGATTCTCGTCTCCGAAAAGATGGTCAAGGAGGATTACTACACCTCGTTGCACATCGAGGAGTACGAGATCGAGGCGCGCGACACAAAACTGGGGCCGGAGGAAGTCACACGCGATATTCCCAACGTCAGCGAGTCGATGCTGCGCAATCTCGACGAAGCGGGCGTGATCCGCATCGGCGCGAACGTGAAGCAGGGCGACATTCTGGTGGGCAAGGTTACGCCGAAGGGCGAAACCCAGCTCACGCCGGAAGAAAAGCTGCTGCGCGCCATCTTCGGCGAGAAGGCCGGCGATGTGCGCGATGCGTCGCTCTACTGTCCGCCCGGAATCGAAGGCGTGATCGTGGATGTGAAAATTTTCTCCCGCAAGGGACAGGAAAAAGACGAGCGTGCAAAGTCGATCGAAGCGGCGCAGATCGGCAAGCTCGAAAAGAACTTGTCGGACGAGATTCGAATTCTGACCGACGAGCGGTTGAAACGGTTGGAAAACATTCTGGGCAGCAAGGAAGTGCAGGCCGACCTGCATGACGAGCGCACTAACAAGCGCCTGCTGACGAAGGGCACGGTGCTGACGCGCGAAGAAATCGAGCGCATTTCCACCCGCAACCTGAAGCGCATCAAATATGCGGATAAAGATCCGCGGGTAAACGAGCAGATCGACGAGATCGAAGAGATGACTTCGCGCCAGATCGACGTGCTCAAGAAGATCGTCAACGAGAAGAAAGAAAAACTCACCAAGGGCGACGAACTGCCGCCGGGCGTGATCAAGCTGGTCAAGGTGTACATCGCCATGAAGCGCAAGCTGAGCGTTGGCGACAAGATGGCCGGCCGTCATGGCAACAAGGGGGTGATCGCGCGCATTCTGCCGGAAGAGGACATGCCGTACCTCGAGGATGGAACGCCGGTGGAAATCGTGCTGAACCCACTCGGCGTGCCGAGCCGTATGAACGTCGGCCAGATTCTCGAAACGCATTTGGGCTGGGCCGGAGTCGTTCTCGGCGAGAAGATCGGCGAGATGCTGAAAGAGAATACTCGCACCGAAGGAATCCGGCGCGAACTGAAGGCTTTGTTCAAAGATTCAAAGCTGGCTGACACGATTGCAGAGATGAGCGACGACGAACTCGAAAGCGTAGCGCCCACGCTGGCGAAGGGAGTTTACATGGGCTCGCCGGTGTTCGATGGCGCCAAGGAAGGCGAGATCAAGGCGCTGCTCGAACGCTCGGGCCTGCCGACTTCAGGCAAAACATACCTGCACGACGGCATGACCGGGGAGAAGTTCGAACAGCCGGTGTGCGTCGGATACATCTACATGCTGAAGCTGTCGCACCTGGTGGACGACAAGATTCACGCGCGCTCCATCGGGCCGTACTCGCTGATTACGCAACAGCCGCTGGGCGGCAAGGCGCAGTTCGGCGGACAGCGCTTCGGCGAGATGGAAGTCTGGGCGCTCGAAGCCTATGGCGCAGCATTCATCTTGCAAGAGCTGCTGACGGCGAAGTCCGACGACGTTTATGGCCGCACCAAAATCTACGAGGCCATCGTCAAGGGCGAAGCTGCCATGGAGCCGGGCGTGCCCGAATCGTTTAA
>JASIEN010000704.1 GCA_030045935.1 Candidatus Sulfotelmatobacter sp. | reverse complement strand
ACCAGTATGACCGATCGCCTCTATTACCAGGATTCTTTTCTCTATAATTTCGAGGCCGAAGTCCGCGATACGATCGAAAGGCCGCGACCCGCGCTCGTTCTTGACCGGACCGCTTTCTATCCCACCAGCGGCGGCCAGACCTACGATACGGGATGGATTACCACTGTTACTTCGGAATCCGGGGCTAAAGCCCGCGTACGTGTGACGGAAGTAGCAGATACGGAAGACGGCCACGTCGTTCACTACCTTGAGGCTCCCCTCAAAAACTTACAGCCGGGAGCTCGCATCCACGGCGAAATCGATCCCGCGCGCCGCCGCGATCACATGCAACAACACTCGGCTCAGCACGTGTTGTCGGCTGCTTTTATACGTTTGTTTGGGATGCCGACCGTTTCTTTTCACATGGCCGATGACTACTGCTCCATCGATCTAGATACGCCATCGCTTACGAGAGAGCAAGTCGAGGCCGCTGAAAAGCTGGCTAACGAAATTATGATCGAGAATCGATCGGTCGACGTTCGATACGTGACTCGTGACGAAGCGGCCAGCCTCGGCTTGCGTAAGCTTCCTCCAGCCCAGCGAGACGAGCTTCGTCTGATCGATATTCATGATTTTGATCTGACCGCTTGTGGTGGCACGCATGTCAGCCGGACCGGGCAGATCGGCGGCATCTTGCTGCGCAGGTTTGAAAAGGTCCGCCAGGGATACCGTGTCGAATTCGTGGCCGGCCAGCGTGCTGTCGCCGCCGCCCGGCGTGATTTCACAACCCTGACCGAGACCGCCGCGCTGTTTTCTTCACACATTTACGACGTCCCGCAGCAGGTCCGCAAGTCAATGGAGGAAATACGATCCCTGCGCAAGCAAGTCGAGCAATCCCAGGACGAATTGGCTACTGCACAGGCTACGGCGCTGCTCGCCGAAGCCCCAGCAAGCAATGGCCGCAAGTTGATTATGCGCACGTTCCCCGACCGCGATCTGAATTCCATAAAACTGCTGGCGCAGAAACTGACGCGACAGTCGGATGCAGTCATCGCATTGCTGGCGAGCACTTCGCCGCAGCCGGCGCTGGTGTTTGCGCAGTCGGCCGGCCAACCTTACCACATGGGGGCTTTGATTAAAGAGACATTAGCCAAGCTCGGAGGGCGCGGGGGCGGCAGCAAAGACCTGGCTCAGGGAGGCATTCCCAAAGCAGATGGGATTGATGCTGCTCTTGCGGCTGCGGCGCAGGTCGTTGCGTAGTGAACAACGGCGACTCGGGCGGGCAGGAGTGCCCGCGCCACATCGAAAAAACTGATTGTAGAATTCCTCTGTTTGCAATTTGCTATCCAGCCGGGCAGGAGTCCATTCGCGAAGGCAGCTCTAGATGGCTGATTCTGACCAATTCCGGCAAATGCGCGAGACTGCGCGTGAGATCTTCGATTATGCATTGGCCGAATCGTCAATTCCCAAGGCGTTCGACCGCCACGTGCATTGTGAACGCGGGGTGCTGCGGGTCTGCGAAGATCTGTACGATTTACACTCCTACTCGCGTGTGCTGGTGATTTCCATTGGCAAAGCCGGACACACGATGGTCGAGGCACTGGCACGGCAGGTGGGAGAGAGTGCGGTCGAGGGGATCGTAGCGAGTTCGGTTACAGCGCCCGTGCAAGTACGCGGATTTCGATACTTCTACGGAGGACATCCGACACCGAATGCGGAATCGATTCAGGCCGCGAAAGCAATTCGGAAGACTTTGGGGGGGCAGACAGCTTCTTCGCTGGTAATATTCATGATCAGTGGCGGAGGGTCGTCCATCGTTGAGCAGCCCATCGATGAGGAAATTTCACTTGATGATCTGATTGGAACCTACCGGGCGCTGGTGCACTCGGGAGCGCCAATCGCAGAAATCAATACCATCCGCAAACACTTGTCGGCGGTAAAAGGAGGGCGGCTGGCGCAGGCGGCCTTTCCCGCGCAGCAGGTTTCCCTGTTGGTCTCTGACGTTCCCGATAACACACCTGACGCACTTGCTTCTGGTCCCACAATGCCCGATTCCACGAGCGTGGAAGATTGTTACCGGATTGCTGAGAAGCATGGCTTGCTGGCGCAGTTGCCGCATTCCACGCGTGAGTTGTTCGAGCGCCATGCTTTGGAGGAGACGCCGAAGTCAGATAATTCGGCATTTTCCCGCTCTCGCTGGTGGACGATCTTGTCGAGTCAGACTGCTGTCGAGGCCGCGAGCAGGGCGGCGGAACAAGCTGGATTCCAGGTGCATGTGGATAACTCCTGCGACGATTGGGATTACGAACGCGCGGCCGAATATTTGCTGAATCGCTTGCGGGAACTCAGACAGAAACCTAAGCGCGTTTGCTTAATTTCTGGTGGAGAAGTAACGGTCCGCGTGGTGAACGGCGGAACAGGCGGCCGCAATCAGCAGTTCGCCCTGGCTTGTGCCGAGAAGATTGCGGGCCAGAACATCACGGCGCTGAGCGGCGGTACGGACGGCGTGGATGGCAACAGTCCGGCCGCCGGAGCCGTGGTGGATGGAAGCACGGTGGAACGCGCGAGGGAAAAGGGATTCGATGTTCGGGCGGCGCTGGAAAAGTTTGACGCGTATCCCTTGCTCAACAAATTGGGCGATGCGATTGAGATTGGTCCGACAGGAAATAACGTCCGCGATCTGCGGGTGATGCTGGCCTACTAAAATTTGGGGCGCCGCCAAAAGCAGCGCCCCAGTGGTTGTTGGGCTGCGGCCAGTTTTATTGCACAACCTTTATTGCAACTTTCACCTTCTTGGCAACCGAGTCCGGGAGTGGTGCGTAGCTGAGCGCGTTCGTCATCTCCTGTCCGTCGGTTACCATCCAGGCAAGAAAGTCATGAAGAATTTTGCCCTTATTGGGATCTTTCGATTTTTGCGGAATTAGCAACCAGGTGAAGCTCGAAATCGGATATGCATTCTTACCTGGCGCATTCGTGATAGAAACCCGGAAATCATCAGGCACTTTGGCGGATGCTGCAGCCGCAGTGACACTTTCCAGCGAGGCTTTTATGAAAGTTCCAGCAGAATTTCTGATACTGCCGTAAGGAATGTTGTTTTGGATTGCGTAGATCAATTCGATGTAGCCGATTGATCCCTGTTGTTGCCGGACCGAACCGGCGACCCCTTCATTTCCTTTCTGCCCAAGCCCTACCGGCCACTTCACGGAGGTGTTGCTGCCCACCTCCTTGCTCCAATCCGAGCTGACTTTGGAAAGATAATCGGTCCAGATAAAGGTTGTGCCGCTTCCGTCGGAGCGGTGAATAACAACGATATCTCTATCCGGAAAACTGATGCCTGGGTTCGCTCCGGCAATTGCCTTATCGTTCCACTTCGTAATCTTGCCCAGGAAAATTCCAGCGAGAGCTTCGGGAGTGAACTTGACTTCTCCACTCACTCCGGGAATGTTATAAGCGGGGACCACAGCGCCCAGCACAGTCGGGATGTTCAGAATCTTCGTGTTCAATTTGGACTGCGCTTCGCTGAGCTGGGCGTCGGTCATCGGCATATCACTGGCGCCGAAGTCCACGGTTCCTTCCGTGACTTGGCGGATTCCGCCGCCGCTGCCGATCGACTGGTAATTGATCTCAATATCGGGATGGAGCTTGTGATATTCGCTGAACCATTTCGAATAAATAGGATTCGGGAATGTGGCGCCGGCGCCGTTCAACGATGTCTGGGCAGTGAAGGGCGAAGCCGCAACAAGAGCAAATAGGAAAAACAGGGTGAGTTTGCGGATCAATCGAGATTCCTCCTTTGTTATGAATAGTTTCTTGTAGCCGCGCTATGTTACACGAAGGTGACAAAACCGTGAATTTCTGATGAATGGGACTTTCTGCCAAGACTCGGAGGAACAGGCTTCTAATGCGCACTCTGCAGGCGCGCAATCTCACGTGGAAACAGAGTGT
Source organism: Candidatus Sulfotelmatobacter sp. (assembly GCA_030045935.1). Lineage (GTDB taxonomy): Bacteria > Acidobacteriota > Terriglobia > Terriglobales > Acidobacteriaceae > Sulfotelmatobacter. Next base: position 470 of record JASIEN010000704.1, on the reverse strand, counting down.
TGCCCGGGAATTGCTGGCGTAAAGAGGTGAGCACTTCCAAAGCGCGTTCTTTGTTCTTATCGCGCACGTAGGCGATGGCAAGCAGGACGCGAGCGAAAGGGGCGAGGTAATGGCCGTGTTGGGCGGTGATTTGCAAATCGGTGATGCCGGCTTTCTTGTCGCCGGGAAGTCCGCCCATGCGCAGCATCCAGCGCATCGGCGTGGACATGCTGCCGATGATGTACTTGCTGAAGCCGGTGGCCACCAGAGCATCGGCACAGTCGTCGCAAATAGCAAGAAGCTGTTGCGCCCAATTGTTTGCTTCCTTGGTGTAGTGCAGGGACGCCAGATTGCGCTTTTCGATCAAGGCGGCATAATCGGCCTGCAGACCGGAAGCCAGAGTCATGGCAAACAAAGCGTGACGATCTTTGGAATTCTTGCCGAGCCGTGAGTGCGCCAGCGCCTGCGTGCGGTCGAGTGCAGACTCAAAA
>JASIEN010000703.1 GCA_030045935.1 Candidatus Sulfotelmatobacter sp. | reverse complement strand
TGCGCCTGATTCCATTCGGCGCATTGAGAGCAAGCTGTGGGCGCATTCTGTGCAAGAGTTGTGGCGGCACATGCCGCGATTAGAAGAGAAAGAAACAGCAAGATTCTGGGGCGATGGAGGGTCACGCCGAGGTATGAGCCCCCTGTGCTTCGCTCCAGGCTCTGGCCGCAGCCAGTCTTTTCGAGATGGATGGATGCGAATGAAACAAGACCTCGACCCACTTCGCGGGAGTTTTCTCTGCCAGATTTTGCTCGGCCAGCTTGTTCATGGACGAAATAAACGGTTCAACACTGGCGATCGATTCAAACGCATAGCGGTCGGCCTGGCGCTCGTTGTACCGGGAATACGCGTTAAGCGCGGGCATGAGCAAGAGGGAGATAACACTTGCAGTCAAAGCCAGCAGCGGCAGGTTCGCGAAGTCCGATAGCTGCTCGAACATGTGATGATCGACTGCATAATGCAAGACAAAATTCGCAACCCAGAAGCCGAATAATGCAATCCCAGCTTGCACCAGAATGCTCTTGAGAATGTGGCGATGAACGTGGTGACCCAGTTCGTGGGCGAGCACAGCCTCGATTTCTTCGGCACCATAATTATCCAGGAGAGTGTCCGCAAGAATAATGCGCCTGGTACTGCCAAGCCCGGTGAGAGCGGCATTGGCTTTCTTGCTCTTTTCAGAGAGCTGCCATCGGTAGACTCCACGCACGCGCGTCCCGGCCCGTTCGCTTAACTGCACAAGCCGGCGGCGCAAGTCTTCGTTCTCCAGTGGCTCGAACTTGTAGAAGATGGGAAACAACACGACGGGCGCAAGCTGCGCCATCACAACAAACAACGCCATGAAGACCGCCCACATGACGATCCACCAGTGTTGCGGCCATTGCCGGATGGTGAAGTAAAGCAACTCAACAACGATTCCTGCCAGCACAAACCCCACCAGAAAACCTTTGGTTTCATCCCAGATCCATGAGCGAAATCTCTGTGTTGAGAGCTGGAATTTCCGTTCCAGACGGAAGCTGTAATAGTCGAGACCCAAACCGAGGACTTTTCCTATCACCATTAGGAAGAATAAATAAATGAACAGGGAGAGAGTGTAATTCTGAAGGCCGCGGCGTAAGGCCAAATCGCGCAGCCAATTGGTCCAGCCGCTGGCCAACAATACAATGAGCACCGCAACGCCGCTCGCAAAGTCAGCGAACCCCAGCCATCGGCGGATCTTGTTGTAACGGCGCGCCTCGGGCGAATCGGCCCCAGACGCAGTGGAAACTACGGAAAAAGTCATTGTTAGAAGTATCGCACTAATGCGATTGTGTGTGTGCGTCAAAGATGGACATCGACAACCTGAAGCTAGGAGTTGAGGACAAAGCTTTCCCCGGATGCCAGGATCTCCTGGACTAATTCCGGCGATGCTGCTTCGGCATAGGCCCGTAGCAGCGGCTCGGTTCCCGAGGCGCGAAGCAGAATCCAGGCTTCGGCGCCATTGCCGTTCGTCGGAGCATCCAGGAAGAATTTGACTCCATCCAGGTTTTCTTTTTTCAGAACGCGATATCGGCCAAGCTTCTGGGTGCTTTCGGCGCGGGCGCGCAGAATTGCACTCTGCTTGAGATCGTCGGGGATATGCAGGTCGCGGCGGCCGTAGTAGTGCAGGCCATATTCTCTCTGCAAATCGGCGACCAGTTGGCCCAGTGGCTTGCCTTCCTCCGCCATCACATTGGCGAGCAGCAGACAATTGAGAATGCCGTCGCGCTCCGGAAGAAATCGCGAGTAACCGATCCCACCTGATTCCTCACCACCAATCAGGATATCGTGCTCCATCATGAGGTCGGCAGTGTATTTGAATCCGATCTGGGTTTCGAAAAGTTTGCGGCCGTGCTTGCGGGCAATACGGTCGAGCATGCGCGTGGTATTGAAGGCGCGGACGACGTCTCCAGGCCACTTCTTGCATTCCAGCAACCACTGCAACAAGACGGAAAAGCATTTGTGCGAGTCCACAAAGCTGCCGTCTTCAGCGACCGCGCCGATGCGGTCGGCGTCGCCGTCGGTGGCCAGGCCAGCGTCACACTTCTCCCGCAACACCGTCTCCTGCAACATGGCGATGTGCGGCTCGATGGGCTCGGGATTGATGCCAGGAAACAATGGATTCACTTCCTGCCGGATGGCAACATGCTGCACTCCGCGATCACGAAAAATTCCGGCGAGAACTCCGCGGCCTGAGCCGTACATGGAATCGATGGCAAATTTAAGTTTGGTTTTGCCGATCAAGTCCATATCGGCGAAGCGGCAGACGGCGGCGATGTATGGCGCTTTCAGATCGGTCTCTTCGATTGCGGCCTGCGTACTCTTAGGAGCAGCAGTGCCAGCCAACAACTCTTCTTCCACTTTTTTCATGATCGTGGGAGTAGCAGAGCCGCCGAAGTTTCCTTTGAACTTAACGCCGTTCCAGTTCCACGGGTTGTGGCTGGAAGTGATCACGACTCCGCCGGCGGCGCCTGTTCTTTTCACCGCGTACGAGACTGCGGGGGTGGGCGTGTAGTCATCGGCGAGTTTGACCGGAATGCCGGCGGCCGCGATTACTTCAGCGGCTGTGCGGGCGAAAGTCGGCGAAGCGAAACGCGTGTCGAAACCAACGATCACGCCGCGCTTCGCCTCTTCGTACTTCAGCACGTAGGATGCGATCGCTGCTGCCACGCGTCGCACGTTGTCGAAGGTGAAGTCGTCGGCGATGATGCCGCGCCATCCGTCGGTTCCGAATTTGATTTCCTGAGGCACTGCGTTGACTAAATCTCGTCCGCATCGTCAGATGCGAATCTGCAACTATGTGAGTCTGTGCAGTTTCTTCTCGTCCAGATATTTCACCACTTTACCGACGTTCTGCGCGTGCTGGCGAGTTGTGATCAGCAAGGCGTCGTCGGTTGCAACGACAACGATATCTTCCACTCCAATCAGGGCAGTGAATTTTCCCGGTGCGTGCACGTAGTTGCCGCGGGCGTCCAGGATAAATGTTCCGTCACTGTGAATGAGATTGGCATTATCTGGACGGCTCTTGGCCACATGGTGCTCATGCAGCGCCGTCCACGAGCCGAGGTCATTCCAGCCGAAGTCGGCCGGGAGACAGAAAATGTTTGCTGCCTGCTCACCCTTCGCCGAGCGCGGCTCAAGCACCGCGTAGTCGACGCTGATGTTCTCGCATTTCGGATACAGCTTGCGAAATGTGGCCGCAAACCTCTTAGTGCCGAAGGCCGATGCAATTTGCTGCAGCAGCGGCGCCGTTTTCGGCAGGTGCTCGTGCAGGGCATTGGCCAGTGTGCGCGCACTCCATATAAATATTCCGCTGTTCCAGAAATAATTGCCCGCGGCGACAAACGTGGCAGCTTTTTCGGGATCGGGCTTTTCAGTGAAGCGGCGTACGTGCCAAGCTCCGCCCTCAACCGCACTTCCCAGCTCGACATAGCCATAACCGGTTTCTGCACGATTTGGTTTGATGCCGAGAACAACGATGTTTTCGCCGGCTGCCGCAAGCTCAATTCCCCGTGTGATCGTCGCGCCATATGCCTTTTCGTCGGCGATCACGTGATCGGAGGGGAACATTCCGATGACTGCGTCAGGATCCTTCCGCAAAAGTAAGAATGCGGCGAGGCCGATCGCTGGCGCCGTGTTGCGTCCCACTGGCTCTGCGAGGACCTGCTTTTGGGGCAGCTTCGGCAACTGCTTCACAATCGCCGGACGCAGATCGTGGTTGGTGATTACCCAGAATTTGCTCCTGGGAGCCAGCGGCAGGAGGCGCGAGATGGTTTGCTGAATCATGGTTTGCTTGCCATCGAGCGCCAGTAACTGTTTGGCGT
>JASIEN010000702.1 GCA_030045935.1 Candidatus Sulfotelmatobacter sp. | reverse complement strand
TTGCAGGCCATTACACATTGCCGAGGTGGGGCTGCGGCGCTGGGTGTATCGGATTCGCGATTGTTGACTCGATTACTGGAAGAGTCTATGACGTGCCGTTTTCATTGGAGGACCTCCCATATCAGTGGCTGGATAAGCACGAGGGCGAAGGCCACCCACGAATGGATTACAGGCCGGACAGCCGATTGATGAAGTTTGACGCTTGCCTGAATGAGATTGATTGCGGTTTTTACGATTACGAAATCGTAGACGGCAAAGGTCTGAAACTTGTTCGGAAGGAACTTCTTCCACCTGAATTCCAGCCCAAGCAGTAGTTGTTGGAAAATCCCGATTACGCTTCTCAAAATCCACTTTGCAGCTCAAAGCGCGAAATCGCCTGGTAACAACAGTCAGGACGATGACAGCGGTCACCACGGTCGCCGAACCTGCTCCGGTTTCAGGAGTATACTTTCCATCTTCCCCGGGGGTGTGCTATGCCCATCGGCGAGAACCAGACATTTCGCTTCGGCCCCTTCGTATTCGACACGCAATGCGGACAACTCCGCAAGGATGGCGTCGGGTTGAAGCTGCAGGGGCAGCCTATCCAAGTTCTAGAACTTCTGCTGCAGAAGCCCGGCCAACTGGTTACCCGCGAGGAGATTCGCCTGCGTCTCTGGACCTCCGACACCTTCGTTGATTTCGATCACAGCCTGAACACAGCCATCAAGAAGCTTCGCCAGGCGCTCGGCGACGAGGCCGATACACCGCGCTATGTCGAGACCCTGCCGAGACGTGGATACCGCTTTATCGGCGAGGTCGAGCGAGTAGAGGCGAGGCGACAAGAACTGAGGGAAGAGAGTCTTGGCCCGCCGCCAGCCGCTGTTGTCGCGGCTGAACGCATTGACTTTCCTCAGCTGGTGAAGGGAAAGCGGCGGGTGCGTCGGATATGGATTGCCGCCACTGCCTCTGCTGCCCTGCTGGCGGTTGCAGCCTATTGGCTCACGACGCCGATTCCACAGCCGAGGATTGTTGGCTCCCACGTTCTGACAAAGACAGGGAATCCAAAATTGTTCTTCTGGAAGCCTCTCACCGATCGGGGATCCCTCTATTTCTTTGAACAACGGCCGTCCGGTTCGGTCACTCTGCAGGTTCCGGCTGCAGGCGGAGAAAGTGTGTCGGCTGCTCCTGCAGTGAATGGAGACTTGCGCGACATTTCTCGGGACGGATCTCAGTCGCTTTCGCAAATGTGGGACCCAAAACGGAACCAGAATGATGTGTGGACCCAGTCTCTCCCCGCCGGCCTTTCCCGCCTGATCGTTAAGGAGGCGTACTCGCCCGCTTGGACCTCCGACGGGCGCGGCATTTTCTTCCTGCGCTCCAACATTAATAGTGCAGCACTCTCCAGTAACGGCGCAGAACTCTACCGTGCGAATGCGGACGGAACGGGTATGGAACGGCTGGCCACCCTCCCTTCTGCCGAGCTTCTCCATCTATCGCCCGACGGAACCCAGATTCGTTTTACGGGCGCGTCATCGGCGGGTTCATTCATGCTGTGGGAGATTGGTACGGATGGACGCAATCTCCACCCCCTTCTTGGTAACCGCGAGGATGTGTTCGGGGGTAGCTGGAGTCCCGACGGGAAATACTACTTCTTTTCGAGTTGGGATGGTGATCGGTGGAGTCTCTGGGCGGTTACGGAATTCCAGCATTGGTGGAGAAACAACGCCATGGCTCCCCAACAACTGACCTTCGGCCCCATGTCTATTGGAAATCCGGCGATCAGCAATGACGGCAGACAACTCTACGCGGTGGGCGCTGAACGACACGGTGAACTGTCCGTTTACGACAGCAAGTCAGGCAAATTCATTCCGTATCTCGGAGGAATTTCTGTCTGCTACGTGGACTTTTCGCGCGACGGCCAGTGGATCGCGTATGTTTCCTATCCTGAAGGTACGCTCTGGCGGAGCCGAATCGACGGCAGCGAGAAGAGGCAACTTACTTTGCCGTCCTTCGGCGTGATGAATCCACGCTGGTCGCCGGACGGGAAGTTAATTGCATTCACAGACATGGGCGACCGGGGCCATCCGAAGATGACCAACGACCGCCCGAGCCAAGTCTACGTAGTGAGCGCCGAAGGCGGCGGTCCGATGTTGATGGCTGCCGACGAATCCGGCGGTGCAGATCCCACGTGGTCTCCCGATGGCAATTCGATTGCGTTTTACAGTAAGTCAGTTGGTCAGCCTGTGGAGGTGAGAATTCTTGATGTGCAGACCCAGAAGTCAACTAAAGTACCGGGATCGGAAGGGATCTGGAGCCCGCGCTGGTCCCCCGACGGCAAGTACCTGGTTGCCCTTCTAAGCGAGAAATTGATGCTCTTCAACTTTGCGAGCGAAACTTGGGAGGAACTGGCTTCCGGCGGGGGGGTCGGGTGGCCCTCGTGGTCGCGCGACAGCAAATTTGTCTATGCGACAAATGGTGATGCGCTGATTCGCGTTGCGGTCGCAGATCATAAGAAGGAACAGATCACCTCGTTGAATGGCTTCCGGGCCACAGCTTATCTTATGGACAAGTGGAACCAGGGCTGGTTTGGCCTTGCCCCGGACAACCGGCCGATTACGACGCGCGACACTGGCATCCAGGAAATCTACGCCTTCGACCTGGAATACAAATAGTTCCGCGCAGCACACTAAGAAAAAAAGCCCGGATCGCTCCGGGCTTTTGCTTTCTGAGTTGGAAGTTTCGCTAGCGCTTCGGCGTGCGCGAGGCGAGTACGACGGTCTGTTCCTGTTTCATGGCTCGCGCATATTGCAGCTCCGCCGCCGAGGCGTAGAGTTCGTGCCCCTGGTTGATCTCGCCGATCCACGCAATGGAGAGAAAGTGGTGATTCTCATAGCAGTGGAAGACCAGCCGGGGAGCCGGATTCTCGTTGGGTCCGCCGCCAGTCAGATTCGTGGACACGATGGCGACGCCGGGGCTGCCTATGCGTGCCACTTGTAGCAGGGAGCCACTAATCGAGACATTATACTCGCCCGCCATCAGCGTCTGCTTGCCGACGGTGAAATCGAAGGGGACGCTGACGCGGATAGCCCCAGATTGGGCAACCGCTGAAGCGACGAGAAGGAACATGGTAACTGCAACCCCGATCATGATTCTTGAGCTTTTCATAATGCACCTCGTTTTTAACGGGCCGGCCGAGCCGTGCTCCGTGAATTTGTTGATCCGAATCTGCCCCGCCTGCCCGGGAACCTCAATGCACACGTGCTGATTCCGCAATGATTTGTGGAAAGGGGAGAAGTGATCGCGTGATGAGCAGCTCGTCGCCGCCTGATGTGCGGCTAGGTGGGCTCGAAGTCAAGCCTGACCGGGTGAGAACAGCATAGGTCCGATGCGTCTCCAGCGAGGTGAGCCGACAGTCAGCAAGTCGATGAAGGCCAAGAAATTGTGCAACTGATCCGGCGGTTGCTGTTGATAAATCTTAGATCCCTATCGCAAGTGCGCCGGCGCGATGAAGCCGCGTCGGCTACAGATCTGTTCCGCCGGGGCACTTGCGATAGGGTGATTTGGACGAAGCCGCTGGCGTTTGCGGCGGACGCGGGGGAGCTATGGGTTTTGCTTGGGCGATTCGAGAATCTTTCGCCTGCGGGAATGCCGAAGTCGAGGAATAAG
>JASIEN010000701.1 GCA_030045935.1 Candidatus Sulfotelmatobacter sp. | reverse complement strand
CGTGGGTATGATACCAGCGGAATCCGGCTGGCCGCGGCGTGAATGTGTAGCGAAATTGGCCGCCGGGCGGGATCATTGGGCTGCCTTCTTCTGCCGCGCCATCCATTTCTGAAGGAATTTCAAACCCGTGCCAGTGGACGATTTCCGCTACAGTCGTGCGATTGACCACGTCGACAATAATCGGCTTGCCTTCCGGCCAGCGAATCAGCGGGCCGGGAACGCGGCCGTTATAGGTAACCGTGTGGACTATTTTGCCGGGCGCGATTTCCAGATCCAAAGGCGCGATTTCCAGTTTTACGTCGGGTTGGCTTTGCGTCCAGCCAAATGCGGGCGCCAGGGTTGCGCCGGCCAAGGCCGCTCCCGCCTGAGCGATAAACGTGCGGCGATTCATAAAAAACTATTCCGAGTTACTGCATGCTCTTTGAGCTGCCGGCGCGATTGTGAGACCAGTCAAAGGAGCGCCCGATAATGCACTTCACGATCAAGTGGTCTGTGCCTGCCGTTGCGCCCCAGCCCGCTCCGAAATTGATCTCCCACTTGGGCGAAACGAACAGATTGATCACGGGAAAGAATTGCTGCTGCTGATTGTGCAGAGACACAAAATCTCCCCACTGTCCGTAGTAGGAATAATACTCAACGCCGAAATTGTAATATTTCGAGGGCGCATAGGTCAGCGTGGCAGCCGGGCCGAAAGTCACTCCGCGCGGAGCCACATCGCGGTAATAAGTTTGCCGCTGCTCGGCCGTAAACTTCGGCGGTGGCGGCAGAACATGGATGTCCCACACCATCGTTCCGTTCACTGACCAATACCAGCGGCCCATGGCTTTATCTACAATCGGCATGATCTGCCACGACCAGGTTGGATTGGAGAAAGCAGGCTGGGCATATCCGAACTCGGTCGAGAGGCTGATGCCCACCGGCCAATGCCAGCGCGGGGGAATCCTGACGCGAGGGCGTATGTGGTCGCCGACCCACTGAATGCCATTGCCGCTCTTTTCTGCGGTGAAGATATACAGGCCGATTTCTGACCAGTCGTTGATTCCTTGCGTCCGTTCGATCGTCTCATGCTCCTGGTGCTCGGTAGGCAGCATGCCGAACTCGGTTGTTGTGCTGCCTTCCACCGTAAAATTGCTGTGCAGTTCGACCAGGAGTGTCTTTGGCGTCATTGTTTCCGATGGGTAAACCTGTATTTCATAATTGTCCTGCGCCTGCGTGATGCCAACCGAACCCCACAACAGACTCAGCAACAGGCCGAGCAGCACACGGAAAGTTTTCACCGCCGCTGCCTCTGCTTTGATATTGTTGATAACCATCGCTCATTCCATTATGGCAATGTAATCATCAAAATTCCGACTGAAGGAGGCGTTATCATTCTCAATTAGATTCGCGCCGGCAAAGGTGGTAGACACAAAGGATTTGGCCTAGCTTTTCTACAGAATTTCGTCAGAAAAATCGGTGTGGTACCAGTGAATGGCTCAAGCTGATAAACTCTTCGCATGCTGGCCGGCTACGCGGTGTACGTGGAAGACTCCCGCGGACGCCGCTTCCCCGAGCCGAAGCACGCATATCGCAACGACTTTCAACGCGACCGCGACCGCGTAATCCACGCCCGCGCCTTTCGCCGCCTCGAGGCAAAGACCCAGGTCTTCACGCGCCGCTACTCCGATCACTTTCGCAACCGGCTGACGCACACTATCGAGGTCTCGCAGATCACGCGGACGATCGCGGGCGCGCTGGGACTGAATGTCGATCTCGCCGAGGCACTCGCTCTGGTGCACGACATCGGCCATCCTCCCTTCGGCCATGCCGGTGAAAAAGCGCTGGATGCGGCCATGCGCGCCCAGGGACTTTTTTTCGACCACAACCTGCACGCCCTGCGCATCGTCGAAGATTTCGAGCAGCGCTACGCTGCTTTTCACGGTTTGAACCTGACGTTTGAAGTGCGCGAGGGAATTATCAAGCATTCGCGCGATTATGATGCAGTCGAGCATCCGGAATTGGCCGAATACCTGCTCGATCAGCGGCCCCCACTCGAAGCGCAGCTTATCGATCTGACCGACGAAATTGGCTACGACACCGCCGATCTGGACGACGGCTACGAAGCGCATCTGCTCACGCTGGATCAGATTCGGTCTGGAGTTCCTGTGTTTGATCGTTTCTTCCGCGAGGTCGAACAGATTTATCCCGATGTTCCAGACAAGCTGAAGTTCAACGAAACCGTCAGGCGCGTTTTGAACCAGTTCGCAGATGATCTGATCTCGAACACGCAAACACGTGTGGAAAAGGCGGAAATAAAAGATCTGTCTGATGTACGCCGGCACCGTGAGCGGCTTGCCGCTTTCAGCGTCGAAGTGGATATGGAACGCAGGCAGATCAAAGAGTTCCTCTATGGCAACCTCTATTACAGCCCATCATTAGCGGGGGAAAAAGAGGACGCAGAACGCATCGTCACCGAGCTATTCGCGTTCTGGATGGAGAATCCTTCGGCCCTGCCTTCGAGCTACCGAGAAAAAGCGGAGCAGGAATCATTGCCGCGCGTGATTTGCGACTACATCGCCGGCATGACCGACCATTACATCATCGCGCAGTATGAGCAGCGTTGCGGAAGCTGAGTTAATGAAAATCATGTGAGACAGGTTCCGCTTTAGTGACGAACAACGGCAGTACGCGTTCGGCTTTCACTGAAATCACGTTGTCCTGGTTTTGCAAAATTCCTTCGATGGCCAGAAACCGCTCTGAGGTCAACAGCAAACGATTCTGATGAAAAAGATCGGGGGTAACGATGGCGTTGGCGACCCCGGTTTCATCTTCCAGACTGATAAAGACAAATCCTTTCGCGGTGCCGGGACGCTGGCGGACGATCACACTGCCGCCGATGCGCAGGCGTTTGCCGGTGGGAAGGTTGCGCAGTTCGATAGCGCGACGAATGCCCATGGCATTGAGCCACTCACGCCGATACGCCATGGGATGCGGACCGACAGTCATCCCAGTGCCACGGAAGTCAGCGACCAGGCGCTCTTCATGATTCATGCGCTTGAGTGGAGAGGGCGCATCCGGCTCGGATTGCTGCTCGAGCAGCGGGCCGGAGGGATGCACGACACACTCCACTTGCCAGAGCGCGTCGCGGCGGTGAAACAAGTCGCGAGTACTGAGTAACGGGTTGCGAGTAGTCCCTGCTTTACTCGGTACTCGGTACTCGGTACTCGCAACTGCATTCAAAGCGCCGATTTCGGCAAGCGTAGTCAGTTCGTCTTTGCGCAGTTCAGGCACACGGCGCGTGAGATCGTGAATGGAAGTGAATGGAGAAAGCTCACGCTCGCGTACGAGAGCTTTGGCGGCTTCTTCGCGCAGGCCACGGACGTAACGCAGGCCCAGCCGCATTGCCAGTATCGAGTGCCGAGTTGCGAGTCGCGAGTAAAACCAATGTTTTGGAGATGAAACGTTTTCACTTGGTACTCGATACTCGATACTCGGTTCTTCCAACGTGCACTGCCACTCCGATCGCGTCACATCCACGGGCAGCACTTTCAATCCATGCCGCTGCGCGTCTTTCACAATGGTCGCAGGAGAATAAAATCCCATCGGCTGATTATTGAGCAGCGCAGCAGTAAACGCGGCCAGATAGCGGCACTTCAAATATGCGCTCGCGTAGGCGATCAGCGCGAAGCTGGCAGCATGCGATTCGGGAAATCCATAGAGAGCGAATGAAGTGATTGACAAAATAATTTCTTCTTGGGCTTTGGGAGAAATTCCGTTCTGCGTCATTCCTTCGCGTAGCCGAGCTTCGATTGCCTTCATGCGTGTTTCTGATCGTTTAAAGCCCATGGCTCGGCGCAAGTCTTCCGCCTCGCCACCGGAAAAATTGGCGACAACCATCGCCATGCGCAGCAATTGTTCCTGAAAAAGAGGAACACCCAGGGTGCGTTTGAGAACCGGTTCAAGCGAGGGATGCGGATAACTAACTTCTTCTCTTCCCTGACGCCGCTGCAAAAATGGATTCACCATCTGCCCCACAATCGGCCCCGGACGAATGATCGCCACCTGCACCACGATGTCGTAAAAGCGCTTTGGCTGCAGGCGCGGCAGGCATGCCATCTGTGCGCGGCTTTCCACTTGAAACAAGCCAATCGTGTCGGCCTTCTGCAAAGCCGAATAAACCTCTGGATCATCCTGCGGAAGCTGCGCCAGATCGACTTCTTCGTGACAGTGCTTGCGGACCAGTTCGAGCGACTCCTTGAGCACCGCCATCATGCCCAGGCCGAGCAAGTCGACTTTGATGATGCCCATGTCAGCGCAATCTTCTTTATCCCACTGCACGACTACGCGGCCGGGCATGGATGCGGGTTCGAGTGGCACGACAGAATCAAGCTGTCCCTGGCAAATCACCATGCCACCTGAGTGCTGCCCAAGATGGCGTGGCATGTCCTGCACGGCCAGGCAAAGCTCATAATATTTGCGCAGGCGCGGATGGCTGAGGTCGAGGCCGGCGTCGCGGAAGCGGCGGTCAAGGGCGTCGTTCTCATCGCGAAATTCCCAGGTGGCAACGGCAGCAGAAATTTTGGCAAGCGTGTCGGCATCGAATCCCAGCGCCTTTCCCATTTCGCGTGCGGCCATACGATTGCGGTAAGTAATGACGTTTGCCGTCATCGCCGCGCCGCGGTCTCCGTATTTTTTATAAAGATACTGAATCACTTTTTCGCGCTCATCGCCGCTGGGCAGGTCGAGATCGATATCGGGCCACTCACCGCGTTCTTCGGAAAGAAAGCGCTCAAACAAAAGTTCCATTCGGATGGGATCGACCGCTGTAATGCCGAGCGAATAGCAAACCGCACTGTTGGCGGCCGATCCGCGTCCCTGCACCAAAATATTTTGCTCGCGGCAATAGCGGACCAGGTCCCACACAATCAAAAAATATCCGGCAAGCTTGAGTTTTTCGATCAGCTTCAATTCTTTTTCGATTTGAAGGCAGGCACGAGTTTGTGTGTCGGAATTAGTTTTTCCATAACGATCGCGGAAACCTTGCCAGGCGTGGTGGCGCAGAAAGGAATCCATGCTTTTGCCATCGGGCACGGGATAGCGCGGAAATTCGTAGCCCAGATCGTTCAACGTGAACTCAAGTCGCGAAGAAAGTTCGAGCGTATTGCTGATCGCTTCCGGCAGATCAGAAAAAATCTGCTGCATTTCCTGCGGAGACTTCAAATGACGCTCGGAATTGCGGGAAAGAAGTTTTCCGGCAGTCGCCAATGTGCGGTGATGGCGAATGGCAGTGAAGGCATCACAAAGTTCACGATCTTTTGCCGTGGCATAACAAACTCCATTGGTTGCGAGCAGCGGCAGATTCAGCGACCGTGCAATTTCAAGGGCGGCGCGGTTGCGCGCTTCTTCGTCACGGTGAAAATGGCGCTGCAGTTCGAAGTAAACGTTTTTATGGCCAAAAATTCCTGTCAGCCAGTCGATTTGACTATATGCTTCCTCCATGCCTCCTTGCCGCAAAGCCGCAGCCAGCAAGCCATCCGCGCCGCCAGTCAAACAAATTAATCCTTCTGCATGTTCTTCTAGCTCTTCTTCGCGGACTGCGCCTTCGCCCTTTTTCGCGCGCAGCTTCATCTTTGTAATCAGGCGGCAAAGATTCTGATAACCCGCGCGGGAAGAAACGAGAAGAGGAAGACGAAATCCACCACGGAGGCACGGAGTCACGGAGCACTTCTTAAATTGTTGGTTTCTGATTTCTGATCTCTGATTTTTC
>JASIEN010000700.1 GCA_030045935.1 Candidatus Sulfotelmatobacter sp. | reverse complement strand
AGCATGACGAGCGTGCGGAGCATTGGAGTGATTGTAGCGCGCTGCGAGCGATGAGCAGTGAGCTGTGAGCGAGCTGTTGTTGAAATGCCGCCCTACGATCAAGCAAGAAGCAGGTTCCTCACACTGCCTTTGGCACTGTTCGGAATGACATCAGTTATGTGTTCCTAGCTGACTGCTGATGGTTCCGTGCTCGTCGCTCGTCGCTCTCTGATCATCGCTCTCCGCTCGATTCGCCTTTCAGCCATAACGCGCGCTGGGCGTGCTGCTGGGATGTGACGATGTCGAGGTCTTTCAGCTCGTAGGAGATTTCTACGCGAGATCCTGGTTTGAACTTGAGTTCGTGATCATTGCGGCCGCGGCGGATTTTGAGTGTGAGCGTGTCGCCAGGCGAAAGCTGTGCGACATCTTGCGACGCGTCGAGTCCGGGCATGTGGCCGTTGAGTTCTTCGATCACGTCGCCGGGTTGTAATCCGGCGTGATCGGCTTCGCTGTTGGGAGCGACTGAGCTCACGGTCATAGGACCGTCGAAGCTGCGGGAGGCCGCGAATCCGGCGTCGGCGACGTTGTTGGCCGACTCGATGACGTGCAGTCCGACGGTGCGGAAGAAATCGTTCCAGGGGATTTCTTCGGTGCCAGCGACGTATCTAGAGAAGAAGGCGGCGAGGTCAGTGTGACTGACGGCTTCGGCGGCTTCGCGGACTCCGGCGGAATCGGGGAAGGAGCGGCTTTTCTTGGCGTAGTTGTCGTTCATCCACTGGAAGACTTCGCGCAGGGAGGCGTGGCCGTGCGTGGCATCGCGAAGCGCGAGGTCGAGGACGATGCAGAGGAGCTCTCCTTTGTTGTAGTACGAGATGCTGCGCTCGGGGCGGCGATAGTAGGGGTAGCCCTCGAGCCAGGCGTCGAGGCTGGAGTCTTCAGCGGACTGGGTGAGTTGCGCGGGTCGGCGCTCGAGTTCGGTGATGCCGGCGGAGAGATCTAGCTCGAAGTGCGGCTCGTCGAGCAGGCCAGCACGGAGCTGGATGAAATCGGCGGCCGTGCTGGTGCATCCTTCGCTGAACCAGAGAGCGCGCGTGTAGTTTTCGCGGGTGTAATCGATAGGCTCGAGCGATTGCGGGCGAATGCGCTTGACGTTCCAGAGATGAAAGAATTCGTGCGCGGTGACCGAGGCGAGGGCTTCGGGCGCGCGGGCGAGAAAATCGGCGTTGAGGGAAATGGCGGTCGAGTAGGCGTGCTCCATGCCACCACCCGCAGGGCCGTGCGGGAAGTGGTAGATGAAGGTGTAAGTATCGTAGGGACGGTCGTTCATCCAGGTGGTGGCGGAGTTCACGATTTTGTGGAGGGTCGCGACGATTTTTTGCATGTCGTAGTCGGCGGGGTCGGCATCGACGATGACGCGATAGCGGGCGCCAGACTCGTCGAAGTCGGATTCGGCGAACTGGCCGATCTCGACGGGGGAGTCGACCAGGCGGTCGTAGTTGTCTGCGGTGAAGCTGCTGTCAGGCGCTGGATTCAGTGGAGTAGCAATGTGCCAGTTTTCCGGAAGTTGTGTGAAGCGGACGAGCATTGGCTGGCTGCGGGCGTCGGCGGGATAAATCAACACTTCAGCGAGGTTGAGAAACGCGTGGTGCGAACCAAATTCAGCGCCGAAAGGCGGGATCGTGTCGGCTAAGATTTCGTATTCGATAATCGCGCCGTTTTGGGCACCGTCGACTTGCCACAGGCTAGGGTTGAGCGTTGTGAGCTTTAGTTCACGGCCGGCGCGGTCTTTGGCGCGAACCCAGTTTAGATATTGGCTGAAGTCGCGGATTTGGTAGAGAGCGTTCCAGACGGGGAGCTGGAGTTGGCGCTGGGCAGGGCCAGGGGGGAGTTCAATTTTTATCTGGAGCAGGTGCCGGGCGGGGTCGGCGAGGGCGATCGTGTAATTGGCGGCGTGAGAACGAGTTGCGTTCGTGATCAGCAGGAATGCGGCGAATGACGCTAAGGCAAACCAACGAGGGCTGCGTGGCCCACGAAAGCAAAGCTGGTTCCTCACCGCCGCTCCGCGCCGGTTCGGAATGACATGACTTCTTTTGAGAAGATCTCTTTTTCGCTGAAACATTGTCATTGTTTACCGGCGGCGTTGGCGGAGTTCGCGACTTGGGATTCGTTTGACTGTGAGCGCAGACGGGTGGGGAGTTTTTCGTAGATGCCGCCAAAACCTCCGTTGGAGAGGATGGCGACAACATCGCCGCTGCGCATTTCTGGTGCGATCGATTGCACGATCTGATCCGCATTGTCGATCAGACGTACGGGTTTGCCGCGATTTTTGATTTCTGCTGCCAGTTCTGGCAATTCCAGGCGTTCGTTTTCGGGGACAGCTTCTGAACGGAATACTCCTGCGACAACAATTTCGTCGGCCAAGGCAAGACTGCAAGCGAGATCGCTTTGCAGAACGCGGCGACGGAGGGTATTCGAGCGTGGTTCTAGGATCGCCCAGAGGCGTGAGCCGGGATAGCGGGTGCGCAGGGCTTTCAAAGTTTCTGCGATTGCCGTGGGGTGATGGGCGAAGTCATCGATGATGGTGATGCCATTGACCTGGGCTTTGAC
>JASIEN010000699.1 GCA_030045935.1 Candidatus Sulfotelmatobacter sp. | reverse complement strand
TTAGCTTTGCCAAAGAATATTTCTCAGAACTGGGTTACGCGCTTCACTCGCACGCTCATTGCGCTCGCTGAAAAATACCGCTGCACTTTCGCCGGCGGCGATACCGCAGAGTCGCCCAATGGAATTCTGGCCGACATCATTGTGGTTGGAAGCGTTCCCAAGGGTAAGGCCGTGCTTCGCTCCGGTGCCCGCCCTGGCGATCGCATCTACGTCACCGGCGAACTCGGCGGATCAGCCGCCACGCTCGCCGAATTGCGCAAGAATCGAAAACGCGAACTGAATCCTCGATATTACGCACGCCATTTTTTTCCCGAACCCCGCGTCGAACTCGGCCGAACTCTGCGCGAGAAAAACCTGGTCTCGGCCATGATCGACACAAGCGACGGCCTTTCCACCGACCTCGCCCATATCTGCGAAGAAAGCAGAGTTGGAGCCGAAATCGAAGCCGACGCCATCCCGCGCGCCGGCATCGGCAAACCGCCGCTAGAAGTGGATTTAGATTTTGCGCTGCATGGGGGAGAAGATTACGAGCTACTATTCACCGCACCACCCAGCAAGCGCATTCCGTCCAAAATCGCCGGTGTGCCGATAACGATGATCGGACACATCAGCCGAAGCAGAGACATTTTCCTGTCCAACCCAGATAGCGGGCGTCTGCAACTCCGGCCTCACGGCTGGGAACACTTCAGCGAGAGATAGTCGAGCATGTGGATTGGCAGGCTGAAGCGCTGCGATTTGCAACCCTGCTTGACCAGCGGCTTCAGCACCTGAGGTGCAAGCTCGGGCACTCCTCATTACCTCCGTTACTATCCTCCACGTAAAAAGCGGGACTAAAGTAAGTCCATGAAACCCCGAATCTCCCAAATCCTGCTGCTATCACTGGCGCTCGCGCCGGCAACTTTCGCCGCCGGCAAAAAGCAGCTTCCTCCACCTGCGCCGGCGAAGTCACCATCTCCCGCCGTTACCGATGCCTACGTGCACAAAGAATTTGGCGACGACTGCTCGTTGCTGCCGGGTGTGCCGCAATTCGCCGGCGATTTCGACAACGACGGCGTTGAAGACATCATGCTCGCCGCCCGCTGCAAGAATCCCATGGTCGATCAGGGTGAGTTTGGCTTTCGAGTCATCGACCCTTATGACAGCTATCTGGGCTTCGGCAACGTAAAAATCACCTCGAGCTTCATTAGCGAGGATCCGGATCGCAAGGGAATCGTGCTGCTGGTCGTTCACGGCGTCGGCCCCGATGCGTGGCGCTCCGCCGGACCGAAGCCGAAATTCATGATGATCAATCTGCCGTTCCGGGCTCTGACCGTGAAAAAGCTCGCGCTGCGCAAGCGCACCGTCCTCGGTATTTTTATGGAAGAACAAGGCGAGGGCGAACAGACCGTTTCGGTCGTCTTTTGGGATGGCCGCAAATACCGTTACCAGATCGTCGGCTCAGATTTCGAATAAGCTGTTTGAAAATCCGCGACGTCTGTAGGGACAGCCGCCCTCGGCCGTCCGGCGCAGCCCGCCGATTCGTACATTCGCGCGATTTCTGTGACCCACTTCACACCCTCGTTCTGCGTCCCGAACTATAATTCCCACTCATGAACCTTGAAGAAAAACTAGCCGAACTCAAACGCCGCAACCAGCTCGCCGAAGCCGGCGGAGGCGAAGCTCGCCGCGAGCGCCAGCACAAAGAAGGCAAAATGTCAGCCCGCGAGCGCATCGAGTTCCTGCTCGACGACGGCACCTTCGAAGAGACCGACAAGCTGGTCACCCACCGCTGCTCCGACTTCGGAATGGCCGAGCAAAAGCCCTACGGCGACGGATTTGTCACCGGCTATGGCCGCATCGAAGGCCGCCTGGTCTGCGTTTTCGCCCAGGACTTCACCGTCTTTGGCGGATCGCTCTCTGAAACCAACGCCGGAAAAATCGTCAAGATCATGGACCTCGCCGCCAAAATGGGCGCGCCGGTTATCGGCCTGAACGACTCCGGCGGCGCGCGCATTCAGGAAGGCGTGGCCTCGCTGGCTGGCTACGCCGATATTTTCCTGCGCAACACTTTATATAGCGGCGTAATTCCACAAATCTCGGCCATCATGGGCCCCTGCGCCGGAGGCGCTGTCTACTCGCCCGCCATCACCGACTTCGTTCTCATGGTCCAGAAAACGTCGTACATGTTCATCACTGGACCCGATGTCATCAAAACCGTAACCCACGAAGAAGTCACCAAAGAACAACTCGGCGGTGCTATGACGCACAACGAGGTCTCCGGCGTCGCGCATTTCCTGGCGCATGATGATGCCGAATGTTTGTCGATGGTACGTGAGTTGTTGAGCTTCATGCCGTCGAACAATCTCGACGACCCTCCCCGCAAGCCGTGCACTGATCCCATCGATCGGGCAGATTCCGCGCTCGACAAAATCGTTCCCGCGCAATCCAACCTGCCGTACGACATGAAAGACGTCATTCACGCGGTCATCGACGACGGTTACTTCTTCGAAGTGCAGGAGCACTACGCAAAAAACATTGTCGTCGGATTCGCGCGCCTCGATGGGCGCTCGATAGGCATCGTCGCCAACCAGCCAGCCATGCTGGCGGGCACGCTCGATATTAATGCGTCAATCAAAGGCGCGCGCTTCGTCCGCTTCTGCGACTGCTTCAATATTCCGCTCGTGACCTTCGAAGACGTTCCCGGATTCCTTCCCGGCACCGCGCAAGAATACGGAGGCATCATCAAGCACGGAGCCAAGCTGCTCTACGCCTTTGCTGAAGCTACGGTGCCAAAGGTCACCGTCATCACCCGCAAAGCCTATGGCGGAGCTTATTGCGTCATGGCCTCCAAGCACATCCGCACGGATGTGAACTACGCGTGGCCAACAGCGGAGATTGCCGTAATGGGGCCCGAAGGCGCCGTGGATATTGTCTACAAGCGCGAACTGGAAGCTGCAGGCAACGGCAGCAAAAACGGAGACCGCGAAGCGGATAGGCCAAATCAGAGCAAAGGTGCGCTGGGAGCCGAAGCGGGCGGGCCAAACCGAAGTATTGGTGGGCAAGGACGTGAAGCAGATGGGCCTAAACGAAGCAGTGCTGAGCTCGGCCGCGAAGCGGTTCGCAATAAAAAGATCGAAGAATTCCGCGACCGCTTCGCCAGCCCCTACGTCGCCGCCGACCGCGGCTTCATCGACGCCATCATCCAGCCGCATGAGACGCGCCAGAAGCTGATCCAAGCGCTAGCCATGCTCGAAACCAAACGCGACAAGAACCCGCCGAAGAAGCACGGGAATATACCGCTGTAGGACTCTCAGCCCGTGCTAAGCCGCGAAGTTGGCGACAGAACGCAGCCCACGGCGCAGGCCTTGGTTAAGAAATCCTACGTTGCAACAGCCCTGAAGAGGCGAAAAGAAACCGCGGCGAGGCTTCCATTCGTCCCTGAGCGCCGCGCGCCAGATTTGCCAACTCATTTGCAGTCGCTTATTCGCTCGAAAGGCAGTCCAACATAGTTTTCGGCGAGGCTCTGGGCCGCGGCGCGCGAACTTGTAACGTAATCCAACTCGGCGAGTTGGCGGCGTCGATCGAAGGCATTGTCGGAGTCGAAGCGGTGCAGCATGGAAGTCATCCACCAGGAGAAGCGCTGCACCTTCCAGACGCGGCGCAGACAGGTTTGGGAATAGTTGTCGAGCACGTGTCGATTTCCCGATCGATAAAATTCCGCAATCGCTTCTGCCAACACTCGAACATCGGCGACAGCGAGATTCAATCCCTTCGCGCCTGTAGGCGGTACGATATGGGCAGCATCGCCGGCGAGGAAAAGCCGACCGTATTGCATCGGCTCGAC
>JASIEN010000698.1 GCA_030045935.1 Candidatus Sulfotelmatobacter sp. | reverse complement strand
CAGCCCCCGGAGACTCTGCCCGCATCAGCGATTCGCCGATCAGGAATGCCTGGTATCCCGCTGCGCGCAGTTCCGCAACGTCTTTGCCCGAGCGAATTCCGCTTTCCGCCACGCCCAAGACGTTTCTGGGAATTGCGGCCGCCAGCCGGAATGCCGTGTCCGGATCGACGTTAAAGGTACGCAGATCACGAGTGTTTACTCCGATCAAATCGAAACCCGCGTCCACCGCGCGTTGCAATTCATCTTCGTCATGCACTTCACACAGGACATCTAATCCGTGCAAACCGGCAGCCAGCGCGAGCCGATTCAACTCTGCATTAGAGAGGGCCGCCACAATTAACAACACCGCATCGGCGCAGTTTGCACGCCCTTCGAGTAACTGATACTCGTCCACAATGAAATCCTTGCGCAGGCAGGGAAGCTTCACCGCCGCCGATGCCAGCCGCAAATTTTCCAGAGAACCCTGAAAGAATTCTTCGTTGGTGAGCACGGAAAGGGCCGCGGCGCCTGCTTTTTCGACTTCTGTTGCAAGTTCTTCGACACAAAATTGCGGACGGATTAATCCCTTTGATGGCGATGCTTTCTTTAACTCGGCGATTACGGCTAAGCCGGCCATGCCTTGTTTTTCAAGGGTCCGCCGAAAGCCGCGCGGGACATGCTGTTCGGCACGGTGCTCCAAGTCATGCAAGTCAGCTGTGTGCTTGGCCGCAGTGACCTTGGCGCGGGTAGACGCGACAATCTGATCAAGGAAGGCCGGCATAGGCGTGAGTTGAATTATACGGGAATGCCCACAACCAGGCAGGAGCCTGCCGTGAGGGTAGTCTCCTAAATTCAGAGAACACGCAGGGCAGGCTTCCGCGTTCGGGGCTACGTCTGTTTTCTACTTTGGCGGGAAATGGTCGAACATCTTGTCTACATCTTTATCCAGTTTCTTCTCGTTTTTCTCGGGATTGTTGGAAAGCGAATCGGTGGAAACACCGCGCCAGATCAATCGTTTGGTATGGACGTCGTACATATCGATGACCAGCGAGCCGACGGGGAAATTGACCACTTGCGTGGTGGTTTCGCCGAAGCCTCCCCAGAACCACCCGCCCAGGCCATCATAAAAGGTTTGATATTCCTTTTGGTCGTAGGCACTGCCCACGGCGGTGATAGCGACATCAGCGCTGTTATCCACTCTCTGCCATCCCCTTTTTTGCAAGTCCTGATCGACCGCCGCTTGGATTCGGCTTTCCCAGAGCGGGTCCGTGGTTTTTACTCTCTCCCAATAATAGGTGTGATAGGCAGTGAAATTGACCTTATGGTCGTAATCAGTTGTCACCTCGTGCTGGGCGAATGCTATTGCCGAAACGGCAAGCACTGCCAGCAGCGTCGCGAGTGAAAGGTGAAAGAACTTCATGGCGTACACTCCGTTCAAGAAGTGGTGTGCAAGGCCGTGCCGGCGGCGGCAGCTTGCGCAAATATGGGATGCGAACTGGTGTGCAGGGGATTACCTAAAGATGATCGTGGCGGGTGATGAAAGTTTCACCACTGAGTATACCCAACAGTTCCACAGGCAAAGGTGAGAACCTACTACAGTATTTGCTGTAGTACTTCTCGGTCGCAAACTGATTGCCCCGAGTGGCGTTCCGAGGTATTCGCAGGCTAGAATTAACACAACTTTCACACTTCCCGAACTGCCGCTTTTTCTATTAAATATGCCGGCGCGAAGCGGCTGTATGTTTACCTTTTGACTTCGGTAACTCGCAGTGCTCCAAGTATGCAACTAATCTAAAGACAGGGGGTTCTTTAGCAATATCCGTGGACAGGTTTGCATTAGTGCGGCGGGCTTTTTGCACGTGGTTCGTGCCTGTGTTGGCGTGTGCGGGGTGGGCGCACGCCTCCGCCACACTGCTTCTTGAAGAACCCTATGGGAAACTCGGGTTCTTTACAGCCACGGGACATGCAGCGGTTTACTTGTCCGGAGTCTGTGCTGAAAGTCCTCTAGTTCTTCGTCCCTGTGCTCCCGGCGAACTGGGGGTTGTTGTCAGCCGCTACGATGGCATCGGCCACTATGACTGGGTTGCGATCCCGCTCATTTCCTATCTCTACGCGGTGGAGCAAACAGATCAGATCCCGTTATTTGTGGATCAGAAAACGGTGGCCTTCCTGCGTGACCAGTACCGCCGCAAACATCTGGAATCGGTAGCGCCAGATCTGGATTCCGGAGAAACTCCGGGAGGAAACTGGAACCAGTTGGTGGGCTCGGCCTACGATCGCACGCTTTACGGCTTCGAGATCGAAACTACCGCAGATCAGGATTTGGCGTTCATCGAGGCTTACAATTCGCGGCCGAACGTTTCGCATTTTCACACTACCTACCGCAACTGCGCCGACTTCGCCAAGGACGTCATCAACTTTTATTACCCGAAGGCTCTGCACCGCAGCGCGATTGCCGATGTGGGCATCACGACGCCTAAGCAAATGGCGAAGACTCTTACCAAATACAGCAACCGCCATCCGGAACTACAATTCTCGCGTTTCGTGATTCCTCAAGTTCCTGGAAGCATGGCACGCAGCACACCCGTGCACGGCGTCGTGGAGTCGTTTCTGAAATCAAAGAAGTATATAGTTCCAAGCGCGATCGTCAGTCCGGTGTTTGCCGGGTGCGTGCTGGCGGTTTACGTAGGTACGGGAGCGGGACGCATCGACCCCGCGCGCGAGGCTTTTGTTTATAGCGCAGAGCGCGATTTGGAGCCGCCCATTGGGACGGAAGACCGGCGATCGTACCGTCTGGAACTGACACGCATGGCGAAGGATCCAGCAGCAGAAGGCAGTGCAGCGCGCATAGAAAAATGGAGTCATCTGTTGCGCAACGCATCGCCCTCACTCGACGCCCAAGGCCGTCCGGTGATGAGAATCGTCAGCGGAGGGGAAGTGTTGCACATTGGACTCTCGGCCAGCAACGTCCTGTCAGCGGGCGCTCCAGAACCGCTTACGCAGGAACTGCTTGAGGCGCGGCTTTCCGCGGAGTTGCGGCGGGGGAATCCACCCAAGGCCTCTGAGAGCGACGTGGCGCGTGATTGGAACATGCTACAAAAAGCTCTCAGCCGCGCCGATTCTGAAGTGGCCTCGCAAGCGCACAATCCACAGCCGTCTGGATATTTCGCAGGAACAGCTCGTAGGGGCAATTAGGAGGTTTTGAAATAGTGCGCCCCACTGTATTGGCAGGCTGAAGCCCACTAACGGTTGTTAGCAGAACACCTCTTCGGTGCGGCTGGAAGGCGCGCCCTTTCAAACCAAGTTACGCCCAAGACGCGCCAGCCTGCTCTCGCACATTCCAAAGGAAGGTTCTCGGCTCCAACTCGCGCAAGGTGTTTACTGGTTCTGTTGTTGCGGTTGCTGCGGCACGGCAGCTCCAGGCCTGCCGGGGAAATACGGAGGCTGGCCCGGTTGTCCTCCTGGTTGCTGCCCTTGTTGCTGCATCTGCAATTGCCGCTGCTGCATTTCCTGTAACATTTGCTGCGGAGTTTTGACCGAAGGCTGATCGGAATTGGCCGGCTGATCGGAGTCGGCGTTCTGGTCCTGCGAATCGTCAGTGGTGTTGTCGTCCTGCGTTTCGGCATCGGCTGCTTCCGCCGGCGCCACTCCTGCGCCGGCGTCAACATTCTCGTTTGGTTTTGGCTGCTGTGCGGCGGCCGGCATATCAGGGGTCTTGGGCACCAAAACGACCCTCACCAGCGAGTTGGCATTTTCCGGTGAGCCTAGAAGAATGTAGTTAAATCGTGATCCGTTGAGCAGTTCGGCCATCACTTCTCTGGCGGGTGCGGGACCCAGGCGGGTCACGACACGCTCACTTGCATTAGAGGGAACTTCGATGTCTGCGGAAGTCTGCTTGCGAACGCTTCTCAGGATGTCTCCCAGAGTGGAGTTCGGAGCTACGATGGTCAGCAAGCCATCCTGATAGTTAACGGTCGGCGGCACGGCGGGCATTGCGTCCAGCGGAACCTGAGGTACAGGCCCTTGTGGTCCGTTGGGCAGTGGCGCGGGAGGGTCCGGCTTTTTTGCGGCTTTGCGGGCATGGTGCTGCGGCGTATTCTGTGTATCGGCGCGTCCCGCTGCCGAGAAACACAATAGGCCCGCGAGCAACAATCCGGTGAATCTAATCGTCCGGCGCATGAAGCCTCCAATCGGGAATGTTACGTGGGAGAGGAAGGATTTCAGCAGCAATTTTACCACCGGCCAGGGATCATAGACCCTTTGGTGGCCCTTTAGATGTCTCCTACCCTATTGAACGTATTGACTTTGTTTTCTTGCAGGGTGATGTTCACGAGGCAGACTGCTTGAGTGTGCAATTTCTTGCACTTAGGAGTCCGCGTGAAGCAGGGTGTGAAATGACTGAAGCAAGGGTTCTTTCCCGATGGATGTCCCCGCGGGCGACGTTTCTTAGCATAATTTGCCGGATCGTGATCGGCTCGACGGTGCTGCTGGGCCTGGCTGCCGGGGGAGAAAATTGCCGAAGTGGCGCCGACCTCGACGATGCTACTCGCAGCAGGCTCACTAGCGCGGCGATGCGCGACTTTGATCTTATCGCGAAGGGTGATGCATTT
>JASIEN010000697.1 GCA_030045935.1 Candidatus Sulfotelmatobacter sp. | reverse complement strand
CCGCAGCCGTAGGCAGTCGCACTTCGATTACAGCTCCGCCTTCCGCCGCGTTCTGGGCTGTGATATCACCGCCATGTTCCTTTACGATTCCGTAACAAATGCTCAGACCCAAACCTGTTCCCTTGCCCACGCTCTTTGTGGTGTAAAAGGGATCGAAAATGCGTTTGGGGTCTTTGATACCCGGGCCGTCATCGGTGAACTGCGCGCAGATCTCGCCGCGATCCCGATAGACGCGAATTCTCAGTTTGCCTGACCTTCCGGTTTCAAGGATGGCGTCGACGGCGTTATTGATGATGTTAAGGAAGACCTGTTCGACCTGGTGGGCATCGGCCACGACCATGGCCGGTTCTGGGCACAGATCTTTTTCCACGGCGATGTTGTTGACCTTCAAATCATAGTCTCGCAGAGCCAAAGTTTCTTCCATCACCTTGCGGATATCGACTTCCAACCGTTCCGGTTTTCGCTGTCGTGCGAACGAGAGCAGGTTCTGCACGACGCGGTGGGTGCGTTGCGCCTGCTTGAACATTTTGCCCACATAGTCGAGAGCGCGTTCGCTGAGCCCCTCACTTTCCAGCAACTGTGCATAACCCAGAATCGCGGTGAGCGGGTTGTTCAGTTCGTGGGCGACGCCGGCGATCAACTGGCCCACGGCCGACATTTTTTCGCTTTGCAGCAGTTGTTCCTGGGTGCGGCGCAAATCTTCGTATGCTTTGCAGGTTTCTTCGTACAGCCGTACCTTTTCGATGGTGGTGGCCAGTTGGCGGCTGATGGCCACGAGCAAATTTTCTTCGCCGCTTGAATATTGGTATTCCGAGTAAGTGCGCAATCCCATCATGCCGATGGGACTATCCTTGCCCCAGAACAAAACCCAAATCCACGAGCCATCGCTGTCGGAGCGGATGAACTCCGCCACCGTGGGGCTGAGATGAGGAATGTACTCCGCGGTAAGCACTTCCGCGCGGGAGCGCACCACGAGATCGCCGAAGCCGGACTCAAAGTTGATTTCTGCCGGGCGTGATTTGTCGCGGCTGCGCGGGCCCCAGGCTGCGCGCCGGCGAAAGATGGGCGCGTCTGAATCGGAAAGGTAGACCGCACCGCTTTCCGCGCCGAACAATGAAACTACCTGCCGCAGGGTGAGGTTCAGGATCTCGTCGAGATCGAACGATTGCGTGGCTACGACCGCCATCGCGTTCAGCGCATTCAGTTCGCGGTTGCGACGCCGCATTTCGTCTTCGGCGCGACGCTTCTCGGTGACGTCGAGCACGAAGCCCTGATAACGCTCGACCCTCCCTGCTGCATCGCGGGTGGCAAAGCTGCTCTCGGATGCCAGCAGTAGTGTGCCGTTCTTGCGCCGCATGGTGACTTCGAAATTGCGGACGTAATTCTGCTGCTCAATGCTCTTGCGGAAAGATTCTCGCTGCGCGGCGTCAACGCGGATGTCCTCTTCGAGATTGAGCGCCAGCACCTCTTCACGGTTGCTGTAGCCGAGCATATGGACGAAAGCGTCGTTGCAGTCTAGCAACTGGCCGATGGGCAAGGCCAGGTAGACGCCCTCCTGCACCTGTTCGAACAGCAGCCGGTATTTTTCTTCCGCCGAGCGCCGTTCGGTAATGTCGCGGACGATGTGAATCGTTCCCTTTTGCTTGCTGCCCTGCTCGGAGTAAGAAGAGGTCGAAACCGTGGAGAAGCCGCCGAAGCACAGGTCAGGACCCTCGGTGATTTCTTCGCCGCCGCGCACGCAATAGGGACAGCCGGTCCATTCGCCGAAGTTGTGCGGCAGTGCGGATTCGCAGGTGCTGCCGATGACGTCAGCGGCAGCTTTTTGCAATTGTTCCAGCAGAATCTGATTGGCTTTGATGATGCGGAATTCGGCGTCATGCGCCAGGATGATGTCATGAACAGAATCGAAGGTATTGCGCCATTGGCGCTGTGAGCGGAGAGTTTGCTCCAGCAGGCGAAAGTTTTCGATGGCGATTCCCAGCTGGCGGGCGCAGGTCTCAAGAAACTCCAGTTCCTCGTCGGTGAGCTTGCGCTCCCGTCCGCTACCCAGAATGATCAGGCCGATGGATGACTTCTTTCCCAGCACCGGCAGAATCATGACGTACTTCAGCTTCTCCTGCTTCAGAAGAGCAGTATCTTCCAGAGTGGCGGCCGCACGGTGCGCCACCACGGGTTTGCCACGTTCGAAAATCTGGGAGACGCGCTCGCTGAGTTCGGCAAATCCAGCCTCGCGCAGGAAGTCGGGTGAAACTCCTACAGCATGAGTTGCCACCAGATTTCCACCCTCAACCAGGCGGAACCATGCAGCCCGGCTGCGGGTAACGCGCCGCAGTTCGCGCAAAGCACTTTCCATCATGCCGCCCTGCTGTTGTGCCAGAACGATGCTCTCAGTCAGGGCCTGCAGCGCCTTCATTCGTTCGCCGCGGGCGCGGGCATCGCTGAAAACGATCAGCAGCATGCTAAGTCCGGTTAATACGTCCACCGCAACGAAGCTGATGGCCGGAACTTGCCTGGCATAGACGGGCCAGCTCAGGTGCTGCGCCAGCAGGCAAAGTGCGAACAACCATGCAGCTGGCTCACGCCGGCCGCGGC
>JASIEN010000060.1 GCA_030045935.1 Candidatus Sulfotelmatobacter sp. | reverse complement strand
TTCCAACATCTTCATGACCTTTGCCTGGTATGGACATCTGAGGTACCGCAACGTACCGCTGTTCAAGGTAATCGTCGTGAGCTGGCTGATCGCCTTCTTCGAATATTGTTTTCAAGTCCCGGCCAACCGCATCGGTTCCTACGAATTCAGTGCCGCGCAGCTTAAGACAATTCAGGAAGTGATTACGCTCGTGGTCTTCTCGGTTTTTTCGGTGGTCTATTTGAAACAGCCGATCCGGTGGAATCATCTCGTTGGATTTGCCATGATCGTCGCTGCAGTCGGGGTGATCTTCAAGCAGTGGTGAGAAATTGGGAAATTGAGTAATCGAGAAATTGATCCCGCGCAAGAATTGGGCTGAGGACTGTTGACAGGACTGCCGATCCGTTTCCAGATTCTCCAATTACACAATTCCTCAACTCCCCAATCACTCGATTCTTCCAGCCTTCTTCAGTATCGCAATCTGCCCTGCGTGATAAAGCTCGTGTTGCACAACGCCGTGCAGCATGAAATAGAAGTTATATCGCTTTCCCGGGACGCGGTCGCGTAGCCTTGATTCCGGCAACCGGGCAACGGCCTCGACCAGCCTATCGTGTGTGTGTTTGGCCTGCGTCACAGCTTTGCGCCAGTCTGCTTCTGTCGGTTTGCGCACAGGCGGGAAATTCGCCATCCCGGTCGGCTGGCATTTCTGGCCTGACAGGCGGCGGATGGCGGCATCGTCCCACGCAGCGATGTGCAGCACGAGCTCCCAAATGCTGTGAACGTTGGGCAGAGGCTTGGCGGCCGCTGCGGCGGCGTTCGTATCCTTCAACAGTTCAAGCAGCGCCGGCCCGTGCCAGGCATCGCCTTGAAATGCGCGGCGAAGCTGGTCGGCGAGGAGTGCGGTTTCGGATCTGAGGCGTTCCATTGCACAACCTTCAACGAGTTGTTCAATCGTTAAAAAGAAATTTCAACAGAAAGAGCACAGAGGAGCACGGGCAAATCGGAGTATCTCGAGGATCGCTAAGCCCGATCCGCCACGATCGCCACGCTTGCCGCATCGGCTGCATTGATCACACAATCGCCATCCAGCAGCAGGCACTTGGCGGCATCCAGCGCCAGGCAACTTGCTCCAGCAGCCTGCATGGTCTCGATCGTCTTGACTCCAATCACAGGAACATCGAACCGCATATCCTGGTTCGGCTTGGCAATCTTCACCACCGTAAGCGCGCGATCCAATGTAGAAGCCTCTCCGTGCAGTGACCGCATGATCTCGCCGGCCCGCTCGATGGTGGCATCGGTGCCCTCCATAGCTTCGACCGCCACGCAAGCAGATTCGGCGATGACGACCGTTTGGCCAATATCATGCTGCGCTAGCTGGCGGGCGACGGTGCGACCATAGTCGATATTCTTGCGTTCCTGCTCGGAAGGGGCACGCCGTGTGAGCACTCCCAGCTTCGCCAGTAGCGGTTCGAGAAAAGCCGTCGAACTTTCCAGCACGATTCCTTCTTCGGCTAGAACCTTAGTTACGGCCCCAAGCAGGCTGTCGGTATTGCGTGTGGTGAGCGACAGCAAAAGCTTGGCCATGCGCCAGTCGGGGCGGATCGCCGAGAAAATCTGCTTGTGCTTGACCTGTCCTGCCATAATGGCGCGAGTTACGCCCTCACGCTGAAGAACTTTGATCAGTTTGGAAAGCTCGCCCAAAGACAGCCAGTGAACGGAAGCGCCATGATTGTCGATCTCGGGTAACGTTTCTTCTTTGATCGCGACAACGACAACATCGTTCCCTTGAGCGCGCGCGGCGTCGAGCACAAGAAAGGGGAACTTGCCGTCGCCGGCGATGAGGCCAAGCTTTTTGTTGGAAGAAGGCATGAACTCAGTACGAGTCGACAAAGGTTCAGTCTAGCATCCGACAGCGGCGTCATCCCGAACGCCCGCGTTTTCGACCGGCGGGCGGAGGGATCTCATGCCCGATGGCCTGTGTGGATGGAGATCCCTCGGACCGCTGGGAAAAACGCGGTCGTTCGGGATGACGCCCTTGACATGCGCGGTTGGCTACTGCGATTGGTTGAACTCCATGTTTTCATCAACCGACATCTGTGCGGGTAGGCCGGAAGCGTCGTCGGAGGAACGCGTGGCCACCACGCGGAAGCCGCCGCTGCTGGTCTCGACTTCATAAGTGTAAGGAGGGCGCTGGCGGTTGATGGTGATCGAGTGCGACGAGATCAGTTCATCGAGCGAGGCGTATTTGTTTTCCGTCGCGAAGTAGCCCCGCTCGGCTTGTGCGATGGACATCAGGTCCATGCGCACGCCGGTTATGTCTACTGCAGCCTTGGGATTGTTCGTGCCGGTAGTGGCAGACGTGCTCTGAATATCTCTGGAATAAATGTACATGCCGACGGCCAGCGCCGCCACCAGCCCAACGAAGCCAAAAAGTCGTCCCATAGGTTGTCCCTGTAGAAATTGCACTCTGTAACCGGAACGCTGACAAGTAACCGGAGTGTAGGGACGCTGGGCGGGAATACCAGCAGGCTGGAAATGGATTTGCGTCATTGCCCTCCTGCAGGAACGATCAGGAACGACGTGGTTAAATTCCCTCATCGTCATAGGGGAAGCCATTCCTGAGCCGAGAAGCAGTGTCAAGAGAGCGGCTCGGCTGGCCAGTGCCGACATAAACTGCGGGGGATATCTCGAACGGCCAGGTCCGAAGAACAGCAAGCAAGACAATGAGAGAAACTCGAATCCCAATTCCTGTGCGAGTTC
>JASIEN010000696.1 GCA_030045935.1 Candidatus Sulfotelmatobacter sp. | reverse complement strand
CAGATCATCATGGATCGCCTGAACCGCAGCGGAGATCTGTTTCTCACGCATACGAAGCTGAACGGCAAACTCACGCTACGATTGTGCGTCGGACAGACGAATACGCGGGAGAAGCATGTGGCTAACGCTTGGAAAAGAATCTGCGAGGAAGCGGAGAAGGTGAACGTTTAGCTAGTCTGCCGGCATAGGCGCAGGGCGCGCCACAGTCGGGCGGTTTTTTGCCTTGGCAACGACCGGACCCTGTGCCGGCACTTCCATCCATTTCCGCACTTCTGGCAAAGCTGCTCGCATGGCGGCTTCTCCGGCACGAACTAGATCCCCGGCACGCTTGAAATCATCATAAGCAAAGCCAGAGACATCGGGTTCCACCAGCACGTCGGCTGCGCCTCGCCAGAGATGGCTCATCTGATCCTGCGCTATGGCAAAAGATTGTCCAATCACATCAAACAAGTGACGCGGAGTGCCTTCTTTCGACCAGTTGCCTCTCAGGTGCACTGCCACTACGCGGTCAGCACCCATTTCGATCAGCGGCTGGGTGGGAACGGGATGGGATAACATGCCGTCGACGAGATAGCGCCCACGGATTTCAACCGGCAGAAACATGCCGGGATAGGCGCAACTGGCGCGCACCGGGTCAATGATCGAGCCGGAGTGAAACACGACGCCTTCGCCGCTATTAAAATCGGTCGCTGTGACGCCTAGAGGAATGCGTAGCTGCTCGAAATTGGTAACCTTGAGGTTGCGTCGCAGGAACGTCACCATGCGGTCATTGGAAGCGAAGCCATAGCGCGAAACGGTCCATCGAGCGAACGTGGTGAAGCGGCAGGACTGTGCGACGTGTTCAAGCTCTTTGATGGAGAGGCCGCTGCAATAGACGGCGCCAATCAGAGCACCAACGCTGGTGCCAGCGATCATGCCGATTGGGATTCCCTCTTCCTCAAGTACCTTCAGGACCCCGATATGTGCCATGCCGCGTGCGAAGCCGCCACCCAGGGCCACGCCAATGGCGGGGATACGTGGTTCAGCGGCAACGGCCTTGCGGGAGAATTCCCGCCCAAAGGCCTGCACCGAGCGGATAATCTTGTCCAGACTTCTCACCGGAACCCCACGTCGGAAGCCCACTTCCGGCCTATTCTTCTTCAGCTAATAGGATGCCAATTTGCCCTATAAGTGTGCAGACCACTTTGGTGCTACACCCCATTACTCTCGGTCATACAGGCCTGTCACGATGGAGTCTCCCTGCTCCTTACCGTGACTAACCCTGGTAACCCTGCTAAGTTACCTTTGATGGTGCGGGAGATATCGGCGGGCGGGGTTTTAATTCGCAAACGGGATGGTGTTTGGTGGATGGCGGCCATTGAGCCGGCCGGTGACCCGGGAACGGCCATGGATGTCCCGAAAGCCGGTCGATCAGCGCCCCGGAAGTCGAAGTCTGCGGGCAAACGCAAAAAGCCGATCATCGCTCTGCCCAAGGGCTTGGTCGATCCCGGCGAAAAGGCGGTCGAAACCGCGATCCGTGAGGTATATGAAGAGACTGGGGTGGTCGCGGATTTCGTCGCCAAGCTGGGTGATATCAAGTACGTCTATACCCGGCTGTGGGGCGACCAGCAGAGGGTTTTCAAGATCGTCAGCTTCTACCTGATGCGCTATCGCTCAGGTCGTATCAACGAGATCACGGCTGAGATGCAGATCGAAGTCGCACGCGCGTTTTGGATCCCACTAGAAGAGGCGCCCACTATGCTGGCTTACAAAGGCGAGAAACAGATGGCATTACTTGGATTGAAATATGTTGACGCCCATCCCGAGCTTTAGAAGGACTCACCTGATCAATTTCTTCGACCTGCTTTTTCCCGCATAATGGGCCTCATGCTTCGAATACCGTTCTTCAGGACTGCCGCTCTGGGGCTCTCCTTGGCATATCTCGCTTTCCTGCCGTCGTCGGTGGCGGCGAAGGCAAGGCCGGTTGCTTCCCCGGATTCAAATTATGCCGCCGCGCTCGCGACTGCAGACCGCCTGCTGCAAGCCTGGCAGACCGGTGACATCGAGCATGGAATTGTGCTGCTTACGACTCGTGCCAAGCGAACCACGACCAGCGACCTGGTCGAAAAATTCTTTTCGAATGAAGGTGCTTCGAGCTATGAAGTCGCCCGCGGTAAACTCTTGCGCCGGGGACGTTACGAATTCCCGGTGGCGCTCGTCGATACCGCTTCAAACCATCACGCCCGCCGGCACTTTTCCACGATTGTTGTCGTCAACACTGGCAAGAACGACTGGGCTGTAGATAAACTGCCATAGAACCATAAGATTCCAGTTTTCAATTGCCGATTTTCGATTCCGTTAGCGACTACAGGACTCTGCATCGTAGTTTCCAATTGGCAATGGAAAATTGGCACTGCTCACGAGGCTCGATCCAATGAAGCGCATTAATAAAGTTGCAGTTCTCGGCGCCGGCACTATGGGCGCGCGCATCGCGGCTCATTTTGCCAACGCCGGTATTCCCAGTTATCTGCTCGATATCGTTCCTCCCGACGCTGATTCTCCGGCACGAAACAAAATCGCTGCCGCTGGTTTGGAAGCCGCGAAGAAGTCAAAACCGGCAGCGTTCATGGATGCCTCCCTTGCCCGCTTTGTCACAATCGGCAATTTTGAAGATGACCTGAAGAAACTGGCCGAGGTCGATTGGATTATCGAGGCTGTGGTTGAAAATCTCGAGATCAAGAGGGCGCTCCTGCGGAACGTGGAAAGTGTGCGAAGACCCGGAACGATTATTACGACTAATACCAGCGGATTACCGGTCGGAAAAATCGCCGACGGGTTCTCTGATGATTTCTGTCGCTCCTGGTTCGGAACACATTTCTTTAATCCCCCGCGGTATATGCGCTTGCTCGAGCTGATTCCTACTCCGGAGGCAGATCGAGTCCTGATCGACAGCGTCTCGCAGTTCTGCGATATGCGGCTTGGAAAAGGGGTTGTAATTGCGAAGGATACTCCGAATTTCATCGCCAATCGGATCGGCACTTTTTCGGTGCTGAACGTGATGCGGTTGATGCAAGAACTGGATCTGACTATTGAAGAAGTCGACGCGCTCACCGGACAAGCCGTGGGCTGGCCGAAATCAGCGACCTTTCGCACCATTGACCTGGTCGGCCTCGACATCCTTGGTCACGTGGTCAGCAACACGATTACAAACGTGCACGACGAGCGCAGGGATCTACTCCTGCCGGACTTTTTCAGGCAGATGCTTGAGCGAAAAATGCTGGGCGACAAAACAAAGGCCGGTTTCTACAAGAAAGGTGTGGCGAAGGCATCCTCGTCGGGATCCGGTGACGAAGCCGCCAAAGAAGATGAACGCCTTGCCCTCGACTGGAAGACGCTCGAATATCATCCACGGCAAAAGCCAAGGTTTGCTGCGCTCGATATGGCGAAAAATATCGAAGATCCTGGCGCACGCCTGCGCATGCTGCTTGGCTTGGAGGGGCCGGGATCACAAAAGGGCGATAAAGCGGGCCAGTTCCTATGGTCTTCGCTTTCTGATTTGTGGACGTATTCGGCCAACCGCGTGCCGGAAATTTCGGACTCGATTGTAGAGATCGACCGCGCCATGCGGCTGGGCTTCAACTGGGAATTCGGCCCATTCGAATTGTGGGATGCAGCCGGGGTCGAAGCTACAGTCGCGCGCATGAAAAAAGAAGGAAGGCCGATGGCGGCCAATGTGGAAAAACTACTCGCGGCCGGGCAGAAGACGTGGTACAGCGACGATGCAACTTCACCCTCAGGCCGCAAGTTTTGGAATCTGCCCGCCGAGCGCTATGAGGCAGTCCGTGTTCCCGCCGGAGTGTGGTCTGTAGCGGTCGCGAAAGAGGTCGCTGGAGTGGTGAAGAAAAATTCCGGTGCGTCGCTCGTTGATCTGGGGGATGGAGTGGGGTGCATCGAATTCCACAGCAAAATGAACACCCTCGGCGGGGACATCGTCAACCTGATACTGCAAACCCTCAAGCCCGGTGGACCCGGCGACAATTTCGATGCGTTTGTCATCACCAACGATGCGGCGAACTTTTCTGTAGGCGCGAACCTCATGCTCCTGCTGATGAGCGTGCAGGAAGAAGAGTGGGACGACGTTGATCTCGCCATCAGGCATTTTCAGGGAATGACGCAGGCGATCAAGTTCTCGCCCAAACCGGTAGTCTCCGCACCCTTCGGGTTGTGTCTAGGGGGTGGCACGGAGATTTCTTTGCATGCTGCGTCACGTCAGCCTCATGCCGAGCTTTATACCGGTTTGGTCGAAGTCGGAGTCGGCTTGCTGCCCGGCGGCGGTGGTTGCAAAGAAATGCTGTTACGCGCCATTGATAGCGCCAGCTCAGATCGCGGCGGCAATGTCTCCGGCGACGCGCTGGTTGGGTCGATCGAAATGCTCCACGCCATGAGGCGCGCTTTCGAAACCATCGCCACTGGGAAAGTTGCAACCTCTGCATATGAAGCCCGTGGCCTCGGTTTTCTGAACGGAGCCGATCGCATCACGATGAATCGCGAGCGCGTGCTTTCGGACGCCAAGAATCGTGCACTGGAACTGGTTCGGTCGGGCTACGAGCCACCGATCCCGCGAAACGATATTCCGGCTCCCGGAGAAAATCTTCTCGCAACTCTGAAGATGGGTGTTCATATGATGCGCCAGGGCGGTTACGTCACCGACTATGAAGTGAAGCTGGGCACGAAAATCGCCGAAGTGCTCTGCGGCGGAAACATTACTCCGGGCACGGCCGTGAGCGAGCAGTACATCCTTGATCTCGAGCGGGAAGGGTTCAAATCGCTCTGCGGTGAGAAAAAAACGCAGGAAAGAATTCAGTACACGTTGAAGACGGGAAAGACACTGAGGAATTAACCTCGAATGGATCTGAGTCGGGGACTATGGCAATTTTGCGCGTCAAACGCTGATCGTGGTTCGATGCTCAGGAACTTGCGGAAAAAAAACAACTTATGAAAATAAAAGCGATGCTTTTGTTTCCCGTGATCTTTTTGAATTTGCACGTCATTTGCCCTCAGGACGTTCGCGATGGAACGGACCTGCTCCGCGGCATGCATGATCGCTACGCCAAATCCTGGTACCAGACCCTCACCTTTGACCAGAAAAGCACGACTTACAACGCCGATGGCTCAACCAAAGTCGAAACCTGGCACGAAGCCGCGTTAATTCCTGGCAAGCTGCGCATTGATATCGGCAATCCTGCTGACAACAACGGATTTCTTCTCGTGGACGGAACCGTGACCAGTTTTCAGGCAGGCAAGGAAGCGGGCAGCCGGCCATTCATCAACATGCTGCTCGTTCTTGGCTTCGACGTGTATCGCCAGCCGCCTGAGGCCACGGCCAGCGTCATAAAAGGTGAAGGCTACGATCTTACAAGAATTCATGAGGAGACTTGGGAGGGCCGGCCGGTTTACGTGGTGGGCGCCGACAAGGGCGATCTGAAGAAGAAGCAGTTCTGGGTCGACAAGAACCGCATGCTGTTCGTCCGCGTGCTTGAGCCCGAACGCCAGGATGCCACCAAGTTTCAGGATATCCGCTTTGAAGACTATCAGCCGCTTGCAGACGTTTGGTTGGCCGAGCGGGTAGAAGTTTACGTGGATGAAAAAAAGGTTTTCAGTGAAGAATATTCGAACGTTCAGGCCAACCCAAAGCTCGATGCCGGCACATTCGACCCGAAGCAATTTACTACCACCCATTGGGAGAGGCAATAACCGGAGCGAATGAGGCCTGCTACAATCGCGCTCATGCGGAGACTCATCACAGGCGAAGCTGCGATTTTAGCCGTCATGATTGTCTTGGCAAGCCAGATTGTGGCGGCCCAAAACAAAGACGTTCCGTACAAAGAATCACCTCCAGACGTGCCTGATGCCATCGCAGCCCCAGCGGGTGAAGAAGTCGTCCTGCTGGCGCACGCGACTGGATCACAGATCTACACCTGCCAAGCAGGCAGCGATGGCAAGTACGCCTGGATTCTGAAAGCTCCCGAAGCACAACTCCTCGACCGCAAAGACAAAGTCATCGGCGAACACTCGGCCGGACCTTCCTGGAAGCTGAAGGATGGCAGCGAGGTTACAGGAAAAGCCGCGGCCAAAGTGGACGCGCTTGATTCGAGTTCCATTCCGTGGCTGCTGGTGAAAGTTGTCAGCCATTCAGGGAACGGCCAGCTCAGCAATGTCACGAGCATACAGCGAGTGCGCACTCATGGCGGCCAGCCCCCCGAGGAAGGCTGCGACGAGGCGCATAAGGGAGCCGAAACCAAGAGCAGCTATTCGGCAGATTATTATTTTTACGCTCCGGGGAAATGAGCAGGCCCGAAGAAAACCAGATTCCTCACGGCTGAAGCCGTTCGGAATGACAAGCATCTAATTTAGTTCCATTAGATCGAACCTGAAGAATCGAAAAGAGACAGCTTTATGCGAGAAGTCGTTGTTGCTTCATCCGTCCGTACCCCTGTAGGGCGCGCTTATAAAGGCACGCTCCGAGCAACGCGTCCCGATGAACTGGCAGCCGTTGCGATCAAGGGCGCTCTTGACCGCGTGCCGCAGCTTGATCGTAGAGAGATTGAGGACGTGATTCTCGGCTGCGCCATGCCTGAAGCGGAGCAAGGCATGAACGTGGCTCGCATTGCTTCGTTGCGAGCCGGATTGCCGGTCGAAGTATCTGCGCTAACCATCAATCGCTTCTGTTCTTCCGGCCTTCAGGCGATCGCGATGGCTGCCGAACGCATCATGAGCGGCGGGGCTGAAGTCATCGTTGCCGGTGGTACCGAGTCGATGACCGTGATCCCGATGGGCGGCCACAAGGTTGCGCCAAATCCGTGGCTCGTTGAACACTACCCCGACGCTTACCTCAATATGGGACTTACGGCTGAACGTCTTGCGCATCGCTTTGGCATCACTCGCGAGCAAGCCGATGAATTTTCACTGCGGAGCCACCAGAAAGCTACCGCGGCAATTCAGGCTGGCAAATTCGAGGACGAAATTGTGCCTGTTCCAGTGAGCTTCAGCACTCCCAATGGCTCGAAGCCCAAACGCCAGGAGATTCTTTTCAAGACAGATGAGGGCCCGCGCGCCGATACTTCGCTTGAGGCTCTATCTGCGCTGAAGCCTGCGTTTCACCTAAAGGGCACAGTTACGGCTGGAAATTCTTCTCAGATGTCCGATGGTGCCGCCGCAGCGGTTGTCATGTCGGCCGAACGCGCAAAAGCTCTCGGGCTTAAACCGCTCGCGCGCTACGTTTCTTTTGCCACTGCCGGATACAAACCCGAAGAGATGGGTCTCGGACCAGTCTTCGCCATTCCAAAAGCGCTGAGGATGGCAGGGCTTAAACTTTCCGACATCGACACAATCGAACTGAACGAAGCCTTCGCCGCGCAATCGCTCGCCGTGATCAAAGAAGCCGGACTTGATCTTGAAAGGATAAATCCAAACGGTGGAGCAATCGCCTTGGGCCACCCGCTAGGCTGCACCGGGGCAAAACTGACTGCGACAGTTATCCGCGAATTGAAGCGCCGCAATGGGCGTTATGGCATGGTTACCATGTGCGTGGGCGGAGGCATGGGCGCGGCGGGGATCTTCGAAAACATCTCATAGACGCTGTACGTTCGTGCACTCTCAATGTGAGATATATCCCGATTTTGGCTTACAATAAATACGCTCCTCCGTTACTCTGCTTCTCCGTGGTGCAATCTATCTCAAGGATGAAGTGATGGCAACGACCACCGCAGTTCCCAGAACAAAAGTCTCCGGCGGCAGTTTTCTGCTTGAAACCCGCCGCCCCGAAGAAGTTTTCACGCCCGAAGATTTCACCGAGCAACATCAAATGATTGGACAAACGGCCGAAGAATTTGCGGTCAACGAGATATTGCCCAATGCGGAAAAAATCGAGCACAAGGATTACTCCATCTCGCGTGATCTGCTGAAAAAAGCCGGCGAACTCGGGCTGAGTTCGGTCGAGATTCCGGAGGCGTATGGCGGCCTCGAAATGGACAAGGTCACGGCCGCCGTAATTGCCGATCACATCGCCAAGTACGCCGGATTTGCTACGACCTGGGGCGGGCATACCGGCATTGGCACGTTGCCTATTGTTTATTTCGGCACGGAAGAGCAGAAGAAAAAATATCTGCCACGCCTGGCAGCAGGAGAGATTGTTGGCGCCTACGCGTTGTCCGAAGCCTCTTCCGGCTCTGACGCGTTGAATTGCCGGGCGCGAGCGCAACTCTCGCCCGATGGCAAGCACTACATCCTGAATGGCGAAAAAATGTGGATCACCAACGCCGGCTTCGCCGATCTGTTTACGGTATTTGCCAAAATCGATGGTGACAAATTCACCGCGTTTCTGGTGGAACGAACCTTCCCTG
>JASIEN010000695.1 GCA_030045935.1 Candidatus Sulfotelmatobacter sp. | reverse complement strand
GAGCAGAGGGTTGGGAGTTCGAGTCTCTCCGGGCGCGCCAGATCCTTGTGTTGTTTTATTCGCTGATCACGTGGTCGGCCCATTCCACCAGAGAAACATAGATCGGAGGCGCACCCCATTTCGCATTCCAACTGCTCAGGTCGGCTTCCGTGATGCCGCGGGCCCGGGAGCAGGCCCCGCACGAGAATATCGGAATGCCCTTTGCTACCACCTTCGCCATGGTCTCGCTCAGGGGAGGCCATCCAATGGGTTTGACCGAATCCACTGTCGCCTTGCGCATGAGGTAGGTGGCATCATGAGTGAGAAATATCTGCACGTCATGGCCGGCGTCGGCCAGTACAAGCCCGTGGTCAAAGACGAAGGACGCGCGGGTCGGTTCGTCGGTTCCCCAGGAGCTCCTCATCAGAATGTGCAGTTTTTTCTTCGGCGCTGCGGGTTGCTCAGTCTGAGTCTCACTGGCCATCGCGGTAACAGCCCCCGCCGCAAGTGCGCCAGCGGCAAGTTGGCTTGATTTTTCTAGAAAGGTTCGTCTGGTAGCCATCCGCCCCCCTTTGGTGGAGCGAAGTCTAAACAAAGCAGGAGCGGATTACAACAGCAATTTCGGGCGCCACCAGAGTACTGAAGTAGCGTCGCTGGGTCGTCCGCCTTCGAATCACATGCCGGTCGGGTGCGAAGCGTCGAGGCGTTATTTCGCCAGCTCGTATCCCGCAAAGAAGAAGCTCAGCTCAAACCGCGCCGTATCTTCGGCATCCGAGCCGTGAATCGCATTGTGCTCAATGCTTGAGGCCCACTTTTTGCGGATCGTACCTTCCTCCGCGTTCGCCGGATTGGTCGCGCCCATCAGCTTGCGCAAGTCGGCAATGGCATTCTCTTTTTCCAGAGCCAGGGTCACGATCGGCCCGCTCGACATGAAATCAGTGAGTGAGTTGTAGAAAGGGCGACTGGCATGAACGGCATAAAACTGCTCCGCCTGATGCTTGGAAATTTGCAGCATTTTCATGGCGAGAATGCGGAAGCCGTTTTTCTCGAATTGTTCAATGATGTCGCCGACGGCGTTTTTGGCCACGGCGTCCGGTTTAACGATGGTAAGAGTGCGTTGCAAGGTTTTCATAATTAGTCGTCAGTCGTTAGCCTATAGTCGTTCGCTGGTTTTTCTGGGTACTGAGTACAGGGCACTGTCTTCACTCGGGACTCGAGACTCGCAACTGGAGCCTGACCGCTAGACTTTAACTCCGATTGCCGCGACCAGCGTTTCTCCAATGGCCGCGGGGGATTTCGCCACACGAATGCCGGCTGCTTCCAAAGCTTTGATTTTTTCCGCCGCCGTTCCGTGCCCCCCTGAGATGATTGCGCCCGCGTGCCCCATGCGCCGCCCCGGTGGCGCAGTCTGCCCTGCGATGAAGCCAACCACCGGCTTTTTCATGTGAGTCTTCACAAATTCCGCTGCCGCTTCTTCGGCATCGCCGCCGATCTCGCCGATCATGATGACAGCTTCGGTTTCGGGATCTCGGTTAAACAAATCGAGCGCATCGACAAAATTCGTTCCGATAATCGGATCTCCCCCAATGCCGATCGCAGTTGATTGTCCAATGCTACGGGTTGTGAGCTGATGCACGGCCTCGTAAGTCAGCGTGCCCGAGCGCGACACAATTCCAATGTTGCCTTCCTTATGGATCGACCCCGGCATGATGCCGACCTTGCACTTGCCCGGAGAAATGATTCCCGGACAATTCGGTCCGATCAGGCGCGAACGGCGGTCCTGGAGGAACTCCCAGGCATTGACCATGTCTAGCGTGGGGATGCCCTCAGTGATGCAAACGATCAGATCAAGCTCGGCGTCGGCCGCTTCCATAATGGCATCGGCCGCGAACGGTGGCGGCACAAAGATGACGGTTGTGTCGGCGCCGGTTTTCTCCACAGCCTCCTGCACCGTGTTGAAGATGGGCCAACCTTCGTGCGTAGTGCCGCCTTTGCCCGGAGTGACCCCGCCAACCACTTTCGTCCCGTACGCGGCGCAAGCCTTGGCGTGAAATGTGCCTTCTCGTCCGGTCAGCCCCTGCACGATTAAACGCGTGTTCTTGTCAACTAGGATTGCCATTAATTTCCTCTACGTAACTGTCTTCCTGAGGCGGGCGCTTTTTGCCCGCTGAAGAGCTTGCCCTGAGCCGAACGGCGAAGGGATCTAGGCGAGGCGCGCGAAACGGCGCAGTTTCTGCGAAGCAATACTCGCGCGCTTGGCTCGCTTCCTCACCGCGCTGCCGCGACAACTTTATCCGCGGCATCTTGCATCGTGTCGCTAACGATGAAATTGAAGCCGGAGTTCATCAGAATCTTCTTGCCCTCGTCTACATTAGTACCCTCCAGCCGCAGCACAACTGGAAGCTGAATGTTCGTCTTCTTCGCCGCCTCCACGACTCCTGTAGCCAAAGTATCGACCCGCAGGATGCCGCCGAAGATATTGATCAGAACCGCTTTCACATTTCTGTCGCTGAGCAGGATCTCAAATGCGTGTGTCACCTGCTCGGCATTCGCGCCACCACCAACATCGAGGAAGTTTGCCGGCATGCCGCCGGCGTACTTGATGATGTCCATGGTCGCCATTGCCAGTCCGGCACCGTTCACCATGCATCCTACATTGCCGTCGAGCTTGATGTAATTCAGGCTGTACTTGGAAGCTTCCACCTCGAGCGGATCTTCCTCCGTGATATCACGCAATTCACGAATGTCAGGATGCCGAAACAGCGCATTATCGTCAAACGTCAGCTTGGCATCGAGCGCGAAGAGCCGGCCGTCAGTAGTAGTGATGAAGGGGTTGATTTCGACAAGTGAGGCATCAGTATCTAGAAAAGCCTTATATAGATTAGTCAAAAACTGCACCGCGGGATTGATCTGCTGCGGCTTCAGTCCCAGCTTAAATGCCATCTTGCGCGCCTGAAACGCCTCCAGGCCCATCCCGGGATCGATGTGCTGCTTCAGAATCGCATCTGGATTTTCCGCCGCGACCTGCTCGATTTCCATCCCCCCGGCGGCAGACGCCATGAAAACAGGCTTGCCTTCTTTGCGATCGATCAGAATTCCCAGGTATAACTCTTTGTCGATGGGCAGAGTCTCCTCAATCAATAATCGCCGTACCGTTCGCCCTTCTGGCCCAGTCTGGTGTGTAACCAGCTTCATGCCCAGCATTTTGCTGGCAAGTTCTCCGGCCTCATCGACTGATTTTGCAATCTTCACGCCGCCGCCTTTGCCCCGTCCTCCGGCGTGAATCTGAGCCTTGACCACAACTCCGGTTGCACCAGAATTGAATAACTCCTTGGCAGCAGCCTCGGCCTCCTCGGGCGACGTGGCCATCGAGCCGCGCGGTACGGTCACGCTATATTTCTTAAGAATTCCCTTGGCCTGATACTCATGGATTTTCATAATGATTTCGTTCCAGCTTAAGATCGGCAGGAATATGCTTGCGGCTTAGGCGTGCGGCTGCAAACCGACCATTTTATCGAAGTAAGAAGCTGACGAGCAAACCGGTCGCAAAGCGGGAAGTGGTGCAGTTCAATAAGGAAGCGAAGCAAACGCGCGGTTGCTGCGGCGCAAAGAACGCGCCGCATCGCGCGGCTCCCCCAGACCCTTCGCTGCGCAAAGGAGGCTTGATCAGAATGAGAAACTGCACCACTTTCGCAAAGCGATTTTTCCCTTACAATGCCGGAGTTGTGGTTCTCGACGCCCTTCACCGCATCGCCAATCACGGCCAGTCGCTGGCGCGCGTAGAGGCTCGTGAAGTCATGGCTGAAGTGCTCGCGGGGCATTGCACCGACGCGCAAATCGCCGCGCTTCTGATTGCCTTGCATGCCAAGGGCGAGACGGTCGAAGAGATCGTCGGCTTTGCCGAGGCCATTCGCGCCGCGGCGACTCCTTTGCCGCTGTCACTTGCTGGGGAGAATGGTTCTGCGCTCGATTTAAGCGGCACGGGCCGTGACGCGCTGGACTCCGTGCTGGTCGATACCAGCGGCACCGGCGGTGACGCCGCCGGCACCTTCAATATTTCGACTGCCACGGCATTCGTTACCGCGGGCGCGCGTGTGCGTGTCGCCAAGCACGGCAACCGCAGCATCAGTTCGAAGTGCGGATCGGCCGACGTGATGGAAGCCCTGGGCATAAAAATCCAGTTATCGCCTCAGCTCGCGGCTCAATGCTTGCGCGAAGTTGGCATCTGTTTTTTGTACGCCCCCGATCTTCACACGTCGATGAAGCAGGTGCAAAAGGTCCGTCGCGAGTTGCGCCTCCGTACTATATTCAATTTGCTTGGCCCGCTGACGAACCCCGCTCGCGCCACTGGACAAGTCGTCGGCGTTTACGCTCTTGAGTTGACCGACAAGCTGGCCGAAGCACTCAGCGTGTTGGGGCTGCGCCGTGCCCTCGTCGTGCACGGCCTCGACGGTCTTGACGAGATTA
Source organism: Candidatus Sulfotelmatobacter sp. (assembly GCA_030045935.1). Lineage (GTDB taxonomy): Bacteria > Acidobacteriota > Terriglobia > Terriglobales > Acidobacteriaceae > Sulfotelmatobacter. Next base: position 7,537 of record JASIEN010000695.1, on the reverse strand, counting down.
CGATCACGGGACCCACCCGTATTGCCGAAGCGCGCGAAGGAAACGTGCGGAGCTACGAGGTCGGCCCCGAGGAGTTTGGAATGAAGTGCGCAACGCTCGCCGACATTGCGGGTGGCGACGCCCGAGAAAATGCCATACTCATTCGCGACGTGCTGGGCGGGCGAAAATCACCGCGGCGTGATGTGGTCGTGCTGAACGCGGCGGCCGCATTGGTAGCTGCTGGAAGAGCAAATCGTTTGGCCGATGCAGTGCCCCTGGCGGTGCAGGCAATCGATTCCGGCGCCGCCGCCAACAAGCTAGAAGCGATGGCGAAATTCAGCGCGACTCAGGGCTGATCAGTTTTGGCGTTCGTGTCTCGGATATCGTTCTCCTGAATCCTGAACTCATTGTTCGTTATATCGCTTTCCGGCACACCGCCATCGTTGACGACGACTTCGTCCGGCACTTTCAATGTCGTTACGCGGATCACCGCTTTGCTTTTTCCATGCACGATCATCTGCTCGGTCACCTCGCCGCCTTCAAACTTCACGGTCACAGGGACCTCAGCTCCCGCCGCGCCCAGGTTCGCGACCGTGATGGTCAGCAGATAGCCTGCTGGTAAAGTTTTGCGCACGAACGCCGACTCCACTTTGAAATCGGGCAATCCGCGATCGCGGTAAACCCAGTCGTCGAAAAACCACTCAAGATCTCTTTGGGTTTGCGCCTGAATCAGGCGCTGCATGTAGGAAGGTTCGGTGTCCTGCTCCGGACGGTAAGACGCGATCGCCTTCTTCAGCGCCGCATCGCCGACCATCTCGCGCAGCATCCACCAAACGCACATGGCCTTGCTGCGGAGGAGTTCCTCATCCGTCAAGTTAATGAGAGAGTGCGACGCCGAGTCTTGGGCGCCAACCGCTGCCGTATTCCCTGCGAGCAAAGGAGCACTGTGCGCGTGCAGGTAATCAAGCGCGGCCTGGCGCCCACTCTGCTGCTCGAGGTAAAGTGCTTGCGCGAAGTGAGCCAGACCCTCGTTGATCCATGGCCGGGGCGAAGAAAATGCCGCGTGGGTAAGTTGATGTGCCGCTACAATTCCTACCCGCTTGCCGTCGATTCCTGCCAGAGGCGCCAGCAACAGCGAGCCGCTTTCATAGGGTGCAGCATCGCTGTCAGGCAGGTCCGCAACTTGCGCTTTGCCGCGGGGCGATCCAAACCAGTCTGTGATCAGTGGCAACGCTTTGTCCGCAGCATCGGCATATACTGCCGCAGCGGAATCGTGGCCGGCAACAAAATGCACACCGGCCGATGGCCGATCAATGGTTTCGAAGTCTGCTATTACAAATGCGGGGGCATTTATACCAAAAGACTGATATGTGCAGTCGGCCACGAAGTCGTGCTTCGTCTCGCCTGCGCGGGTGCAGGATTTAGCGTTCAGGAGAAGTTCTGGCTTGGCCTCTTCGGTATCGTTTTGCACGGCAAACTGAAAATGCGCGGTGGTAGCGGCTTCCCGCCGTTTCCAGCTTTCGAGGACATCGGACAGGCTGGTGGGTTCTGCGAGATCTGCTGCTTCGGTCGCGATCGGATACCATGCCACATTTCCAGCGCCACGCACGGCGGTGAATTTTGAGCTGATTTGATCCCAGTCACTGCTCCTGGCCGCCCCTTCAGGAGTACCGATACGCGTGAGTCGCGTGGCGTCGAGCACGATCACGCCTTCATAGGCGATTTCCAGATCGAGCGAGCTTCCAGGCATGACAGCCTCCGGCAAAGTCACAACCGCTTCCGAAAGCGCACCCGTATGATCGATATCGGATGTGTAGGTCTGCCCTACGAATTGCAATTGTTTGCCCCCAGCTTGGATCGACCGCCAGCCCAGCGAAGATGAGATTTGCAGCACAGCGACTTTCTGGGGAACTGCCGAATCGTTGCGCAGTGTGATGACACCGCGAACACCAAGCCGCTGCTGGTCGGGCTCAATGCGGACGCTCAGATCGTACTTTGTGAAAGTAAATGCTTCGCGATCGATGGCAAAACAATTGAATGCAGAAAAGCAGAGGACGCAGAAAAAGCACAAATACAACTTCATTGATTGTCCTCTGTCGTTTGCAGTTGGTCTGCGGCTTGCGCTAGCTGCTTCAAGCGCCGCTGCCGCACGGTTTCATACATTACCACCGCCCCGGCGACCGACACGTTCAGGGACGGCACTTTACCGAGCATCGGAATCGAAACCAGGAAATCGCATTTCTTCTTCACCAGATCGTGCAAGCCCTTGCCCTCGGCGCCGAGAACCAGCGCGCAATCCATGTTGTAATCGATTTCGTCGTAGGTCTGCTTTCCACGTTCATCGAGTCCCACGGTCCAGATGTTGCGATCTTTGAGTTCTTCCACGGTTCGTGCGATGTTGGTAACCTTGGCGATCGGCAAATGCTCACTTGCGCCGGCGGAAGCTTTTGTAACTGTACCAGTCACTCCAACGGCTCGGCGCTCAGGGATAATTACGCCATCGGCCCCGGCAGCATCCGCGGTGCGCAGCAGCGCGCCCAGATTGTGCGGATCTTCCACGCCATCGAGAACGATAATGAAGGAATATATGCCGCGCTTCGCTCCGATCACGTCGTCGAGATCACTATATTGTTTGGCCGATGTGACCGCAACCACCCCCTGATGCGCCGCGTTTCCCGCCATACGGTCGAGTTCCGTGCGCGTCAGAAAGCGCACCGGCACGCCGATTCGCCGGCAGTCTTCAATCATGCGTTGCAGGCGCAGATCGTGTCGCTCTTTCGCCATGCCTACCCATTGAAAGGCGTGCCCACGTGCCTTGAGTGCTTCTGAGACGGCATTGATGCCGTAGATGTAGTTCATGAAATATTCAGTGTATCGTGTACTCGATCTCAGGGGTGGACGGGAACCGATGCGCTCAGTGTTGTCATTCTGTGCGAAGCGAAGAATCCATGCACCTTGTCGTAATCCGCGAGAAACTGCACAGATCCTTCGCTGCGCTTAGGATGACAATAAAGATTTGGGTTGTGATTGCAGAAAAGCGACAATCTCTGTCGGTTCGGGACGCTCGCTGTAATCTTCGTTCGCTGAAGCGTAGAGCACGGTCCCCTGCCGATCGATGACGTACGTAGCCGGAATCGGCAACTCCCAACAGTCGTCACCGTTCACAAACGGCAAGTTGACGAAGGTGTGTTTGTAAAGTGACTGCTGCTCATCGGAAACGCGATAGGTCAGGCCAAACTGCCGTGCCACGTTGTTCCCACGATCTGAGAGTAACGGAAAGCGCAGCTTGTGCTGATCGTGCATGAAGAATGATTGCTGCACAGTCTGCGGGGAAATCGCCGCCAGCCTTGCCCCGGCTTTTTCGATCTCTGGCAAAATTGCATTCATCGCTTCCATCTGCGCGACGCAGAACGGACACCAGCGGCCGCGGATGAAGCAGAGGACGAGGCGACCTTTCGTAAGCAACTCTTCTGAAGGAGTACTTTTACCGTTCTGATCGGAAGCCTCGAACGCCGGAATCTTCGTGCCGGCAGGCAAAATATCGGTTGCAAGGTGCTTTTCCTTCAGTTCGGCAATTGCCCGCGCATGAATCGCCTGCGTTTCGGCGGGGACGTATTTCGCAATCGACTCTTTGCGCTCGGCAAGGATTTCCCGCAGAAGACGAGCGTCGGTTTCAGCGGTCGATTCTTCGAGAGAACGCCATTTCATGACACAGGGCAAGTGTACAGGGATCCTTCGACTGCGTTGCACCCCCCTTCGCGGACTGCAACTTCGCTCAGGATGACATTCCATTCAAGGGAACGCTGAGAACCGGCAACCGGGAACTGGCAACTGCCTTTCTACATCCCCGGCATCTTCATCCCCGCTAGCCTGCGCGCGAAGCTCGGTTTGCCCATTTGCTTGAACATCTTTTTCATCTGCGCGTACTGACGAAGCAGATTATTCACTTCCTGTACGGTCGTGCCTGAGCCGCGGGCGATGCGTTTGCGGCGGCTGCCGTTGATTACTTCGTGGTGGTTGCGCTCATGCATCGTCATCGAATTGATGATGGCCTCGACGCGATTCACTTGTTTCTCGTCGACGTTGTCGGCTGCTTTTTGCAGCCCGGAAAATGGCCCGATCGAGGGCAGCATGCCGATCAGGCTCTTCATCGATCCCATCTTCTTTACTTGTCGCAACTGGTCGCGAAAATCTTCCAGCGAGAACCCATCGCCGCTGAGGACCTTGGTGGCCATCTCCTCGGCTTTTTTCTTGTCGATCTGTTTTTCGGCGCGCTCGATCAGCGACAAAATGTCGCCCATGCCGAGAATGCGCGAGACGATGCGGTCGGGATGAAACGGTTCGAGCGCATCGTATTTTTCGCCGATGCCGATAAACTTGATCGGCTGGCCGGTGACCTGGCGAATCGACAGCGCCGCGCCGCCGCGCGCGTCGCCATCCATTTTGGTGAGCACCACACCGGTCAGCGTAAGCTTCTTATGGAACTCCTCGGCTGAGCGCACCGCATCTTGTCCGGTCATGGCATCGGCGACGAACAGAATCTCCGACGGATTCAGCAGCTTCTTCAGTGACTGCATCTCATCCATCAATTGATCGTCGATGTGTAGGCGGCCGGCGGTATCGACGATCAACACGTCGCAGCCGGAAATCATGGCCTCGCGGCGAGCTTCTTTGACTAACCGCTCAACGGTTGCGGTATTCGCTTCGCTCACCTGGCCTTCATAAATATTCGCCTTCACCGCATCGGCCACAATCTTCAACTGCTCGCGCGCCGCTGGCCGATAGACGTCAACCGAAACCAGCAGCGGACGGTGGCCTCCAGTTTTGAACCAGTGCGCCAGCTTGCCCGAAGTGGTAGTTTTCCCAGAGCCTTGCAGGCCGGCCATGAGCACGACTGTTGGGGGCTGCGACGCAAATTTCACGCGCGCCGTGTCTTTGCCCAGAATTTCGACCAGCTCGTCGCGCACGATTTTGATGACCTGTTCGCCGGGCGAAAGTGCTGTCATCACTTCCTGGCCGACGGCCTTGGCCTGAATGCGGTCGATCAGTTCCTTGACGACCTTGAAGTTGACATCGGCTTCGAGCAGCGCGAGGCGAATCTCGCGCAAGGCCTCTTGGATGTTTTCTTCCGACAGCCGCGCCTGCCCGCGCAAAGACTTGAACGCGCGCTGTAGTTTTTCCTGAAGGTTCTCGAACATAAGAATCTAATGATTTTAGCAGTTGGAGTTGGCGGGGGCGTGTCCCAGTTCTCGCCGCACTTGCGAGAACTGGGAACTTTCGGTGAACATCTAACAACTGGGCACGATCCCCGCCCGCACCTGCTCCGGCGTCCATCCCAGCTCACGCAGTTTGCGGATGCTTAACGCATCATGCCGTTTTGCCAGCCGCACGCCATTTTCGTCGCGTGTTAAATCGCAATGGTAAAACTGGGGCGGAGAAAATCTGAGAGCGCGATACAGAAGTATCTGCCGCGCCGTCGACTTCAGCAGGTCAGCACCGCGCACGACTTCGGTGATCTGCATGGCTGCATCATCGACAACAACCGCAAGTTGATACGCGGGGACATCGTCGCGCCGCCAAACGAGGAAATCTCCGAAGTCGCGCCCGGCAGTGAAGCGTTGCGCGCCGAGATGAAGGTCAGTGAAGGAGATCTCTTCGCCGTCAGTCACGCGAAAACGCCAGTTCACGCCGGCGGGCGACGTCCATTTAGGGACAGCCACCTCGGCTGTCTCGCCAGGGCGAAGCCGAGCAATGCCCTCTGCACTCTCGTCGGGTCTGCACGTCCCCGGATACACGGGCTCATCGTCCAAATCATTCGGCGCGCTCGCCGCCTGCGCCACCTCCTTGCGCGAGCAGGTGCATGGATAAATGAATCCTCTTTCGCGCAGACTCCTCCATGCTTCGAGATAGTAAGCGCGGCGCTCGCTTTGCGAATAAGGCGCGTGCGGGCCGCCCGAGTCCGGGCCTTCATCCCAGCGAATGCCCAGCCAGCCGAGATCTTCCAACATGGCGGCGACGAACTCGGGGCGGCAGCGTTGCGTGTCGAGGTCCTCGTTGCGAAGAACCAACTGGCCGCCGTTTCGCCGGGCGCGCTCATAGGCGATCCAGAAAGTGCGCGCGTGCCCGAGATGCAGCAGGCCGGTGGGCGAGGGAGCCAGGCGGCCGCGATATTCTTGATCATTATTCCCCAAGCCTAGAGATTACATTGACCAACCAAAGGGCACGATAATCACGAAGAGAAAATCGGGGCCCCCGCGTCCGGCACTATCGATTCCCGTCGTCCGAATGTTTCAAATATCCCGACAATCCTTTAACAAAGAAGTGACATTCCCCATGCACCAATTCGCCCGACTCGCACGTCAAAGCCAGCAGAACAAGAAAAGCGAGGCCTGACGTGACGCTTTGCGGTGCCCGGAGGTGACGAACAGAGGCGCAGAGCACAGGGAGCGAACCTGCTCCCTGGAATGCGGCGGTCCGGTTGCAAGCCCGGACAGGAAGAAACTTATGAAACTGGAAATCGTATGGCGCAATCCGTCACCACCGCCGCATAGAATGTTTCGCCTGGCGGAAATTGCAGCCGACGAGTCGACATCGGGATCGATGTGGGTGATCCGCTATCAAGCCATTCCCGTCTTGGGGTGGCCAGAGAACGAATATCAACTGTTCGTGAAACGTAACTTCAAGCGGCGGATTGCCGTCTAGGGATGAGATGACCATGCCTATACAGCAAACCGATCAAGCTTCCGAAGAGATCATCTATGAACTTGCCCGGCGCCTCGTGATCTCTCGAATGAGAGAGTTCGAGTGCATTTGGGAATCAGCCAATAAAATCTGTGAAAGTTACGACCTCACGAAGCGGAAATAGCGCTCACCTGCAGGCAATGATTCACTTCGCCAGGTCCGACAGCCGGGCCGAGCTCGACACAGCCACTTTTTGGGGCGCAATCTGCAGCATGCTCTTCCCTCCGACGTGCACGAAGCTCAGCTCCCGCGCCGCAAGCAAGGCATTGACCGCTTCTTTTACCCGCGAGCGGGGGACGAAGTGCCCAAAGAAGTTTTCCAGTTCCCCCTGTTCAGCCGCGACTATGCAATCCAGATATTTTGTGAGCAGAGCCGAAAGCGCCTGCGGCACGGAAAGCCCAATCCCCTGCTTGAGCGCCTCCGGCGCCCAGCGGTAGAGCACGTCCCAGTAAGACCCGCCTTCGTTGGCCCGGTAATCGACACGCGTGATGCGCAGGTGGTGAGCCAATTCGCCTAAGGCTTTGTCCAGAGCAGGAACGGATATAGCCTTGCCCAGCATCTCCTGCAATCTCTGCTTGGAAATCGGCCCGTCGCGGCGGACCAACTCAAACGCATCGCAGGCGAGCTGCGAGTAGGGCGAACGCGGTCCGGCTTTGGGCGGGAGCTTGGGATTGCGCTCGCCCACCAGCGCATAAAAATCAGGAAAGACCGACGCGGCGATGAGGAAGGCATTATTTTCCTCGATCACATTCGTTTCGTACGCGCTCTGTTCGCGCAGAAGCCGGACCATGAGCTCGGTCGCCTGAAGTGCTCGCGG